>NZ_JAKRNH010000079.1:0-11126 GCF_022346985.1 Micrococcus sp. ACRRV | reverse complement strand
GCGCCCCGCCGGCGGCGGCAAGCTGGACTTCACCGCCATCCAGCCCGTGCAGCGCACCGTGGACACCATGACCGTCCCCGGATCGCCCTCGACCCCGCCCGCCTGCACGCCGCCCGCGCGGCCCTGTCCGTGTTCGGGCCGGTGCACCGCCAGGAGCCCATCGAGTGGGCGGCGGAGGAGCCGCTGGCCCCGGACCTGGCCGAGTTCTACCGCGAGGTGGGCCCGGACTGGGTGGAGATCGACACCCTGGGCCTGCCCCTGCTGATGTTCCCGCTGGAGCGGCTCTGGGACGAGCAGGCCGGGTACCGGTGGAACCACCGCACCGGGGCCATGCTCGCCGACTGGAACGAGGACTGGACGGTGGTCGCCAAGCAGGGCGCCGAGCCGTTCATCCACGAGGCCGCCACCGGCCACGTGCTCATGGCCCACGGCGAGGAGGGCTGGGAGGACCGCCTCGGGGAGCCGGTGCCCGTGTTCCGGGACGTCGCTGAGATGACCCTGGCGCTGTGCGCGGCCGGGGCCGCGTGGGCCGGCTCGGACGACCCCTTCACCGCGGACTGGCACGTGCGCCCCGAGGTGACCTCCGCCGTCGTGGACGGGCTGGAGCAGGTGCTGGGCGACCGCGCCCGCGCCGTGGACGTCGCCCGCCGCCTGGGCCACCTCCGCGCGGCCTGAGCCGTCGCCGGCCTCCCTAGACTGGCCGGCATGACCGTCCCCGCCGCACACGACGACGCCGACTCCCGCCCCGGATCGGCGCTCCCGCCCCTGCCGGGCGCCCCCGGCGGACCCGCGCTGCCGGACGTGGACGAGCTCCTGGAGCACGCGGTGGCCGTCACCCTGCCGATGACCGTCCGGTTCCGCGGCACCACGGAGCGCCGGGCCCTGCTGCTGCGCGGCCCGGCCGGGTGGGCCGAGTTCTCCCCGTTCCCGGAGTACGGCCCCGCCGAGGCCTCCCGCTGGCTGGCGGCCGCGGTCGAGGCCGGCTGGCAGGGCTGGCCCGCCCCCGTCCGCTCCGAGGTCCCCGTGAACGCGACCGTGCCGGCGGTGGACGCCGCCGACGTCGAGTCCGTCCTCGCCCGCTACGGGGACGGCATCACCGCCGTGAAGGTCAAGGTGGCCGAGCACCGTCCCGGCGGCGGCCTCGTCGACCCGACCCACGCGGCCGACGTCGCCCGCGTCCGCCGGGTCCGGGAGCTCCTGCCGGAGGCCGCCGTGCGCATCGACGCGAACGCCGGCTGGGACGAGGACCGGGCCTTCGCGGTGCTGGGTGCGCTCCAGGACGTGGGGCTCGAGTACGCCGAGCAACCCGTGGCGGGCATCGCCGGCCTGGCCGCGCTGCGCTCCCGCCTCCGCGCGGCCGGGATCGCCACCCCGATCGCCGCGGACGAGGCCGTGCGCAAGGAGACCGACCCGCTCGCCGTCGCCCAGGCCGGCGCGGCCGACCTGATCGTGGTGAAGGTCCAGCCCCTCGGCGGGGTGCGCCGGGCCGCGGCGATCGTCGCCGCGGCCGGACTGGACGCCGTCGTCTCCTCCGCCCTGGACACCTCGGTGGGCATCGCGGGAGGCGCGGCGCTCGCGGCGCGCCTGCCCTCCCTGCCGTTCGCGTGCGGGCTCGGCACCGCCTCCCTCTTCGCGCACGACGTCGTGTCCCCGGCCTGGCGGCCCGCCGACGGCTCCCTGCCGGCGCCGGGGGAGCGGGCCCCGGAGCCGGACCCGGCCCTGCTCGCGGCGGCGCGGGCGGACGCTGCCGAGCACGCGTGGTGGGCCGAGCGGCTGCGCGCCGCCCACGCGGTGCTGGCGGCCCGGGGGCGCTGACGGGGACGGATTAACGCACGGCCTCGGGACGAAATCCCACGGTGGCGGCGAATTCCCCTCCGGTTCACCTGGGTGTCGTCGACGGCTCGTCCGTGGAGGCCACGCTGGGCGGTGCGAGCGGGCCGTGGGCCCGCCTCCGGCCGCGGCACCCGTCACCGGCCGGGCCCCGTCTCATCCGGATGTGAAGGAACCCCCATGCTCAAGCGACTCCTGCCCATGGCCGGCCACACCCGCGGCAACCGCTCCGCCGTCACCTGCGAGCTCAAGTGCGGCAACGCCTGCTCCCACCCGATCCCGAACACCTCGGCCAACGAGACCTTCCACTCCGTGGCCGAGCGCGCCATCTCCCGCCGTGCCGCGCTCGGCGTGGGCGGCGGCCTGGCCGCGGCCGTCGTGATCGGCGCCAACGTGGCCCACGCCCCCGAGGCCCTCGCGGACAACGGCCTGCGCCCCGCCGGCGGCGGCAAGCTGGACTTCACCGCCATCCAGCCCGTGCAGCGCACCGTGGACACCATGACCGTCCCCGAGGGCTACGACTGGGGCACCATCATCCGCTGGGGCGACCCGCTGTTCGCGGACTCCGAGGAGTTCGACATCGAGCACCAGACCGGCGCCTCCGCCGCCGGCCAGTTCGGCTACAACAACGACTACCTGAACATCATCTCCGACGGCGGCAACCACCGCCGCGGCTACCTGGTGTCCAACCACGAGTACACCAACGAGAACATCATGTTCTCCCCGGAGTACATCGCCTCGAACCCCGAGGACGTGGTGAACGCCGGCATCGAGTCCCACGGCCTGTCCGTGGTGGAGCTGGAGCGCCGCAAGGCCGGCGCCAAGTGGGAGTACGTCCGCGGCGGCCGCCGCAACCGCCGCATCACCGGCACCACCCCCTTCCGGGTGACGGGCCCCGCCGCCGGCCACGACCTGCTGAAGACCGTCGAGGACCCGACCGGCACCCGCGTGCTCGGCACCCTCAACAACTGCTCCGGCGGCACCACCCCGTGGGGCACCGTGCTCTCCGGCGAGGAGAACTTCAACCAGTACTTCAAGGGCCGCGGCACCGCGGAGGAGAAGCGCTACGGCATCTCCACCTCCGCCACGCAGCGCGGGTGGGAGCGCTTCCACGATCGCTTCGACCTCGCCAAGGCCGGCTACGAGAACGAGGCCCACCGCTTCGGCTGGGTCGTCGAGATCGACCCCGAGGACCCGACCTCCACCCCGGTGAAGCACACCCTCCTGGGCCGCTTCAAGCACGAGGCCGGCACCGCGATCATCTCCGAGTCCGGCCACGCCGTGGTCTACTCCGGCGACGACGAGCGCCACGACTACCTGTACAAGTTCGTGTCCTCGAAGAAGGTCATCGAGGGGAACAAGAAGCACAACATGACCCTGATGGACGAGGGCACGCTCTACGTGGCCAAGTTCACGGGCGACTCCCCGGCCTCCGAGATCGACGGCAAGGGCACCCTGCCCTCCGACGGCGCCTTCGACGGCTCCGGCGAGTGGATCGCCCTGGCCTCCCACAAGAAGTCCTACGTGCCCGGCATGTCCCTGGCCGAGGTCCTCGTCTTCACCCGCATCGCCGCGGACAAGATGGGCGCCACCAAGATGGACCGCCCGGAGGACGTCGAGACCAACCCGGTCAACGGCAAGGTCTACGCCGCCCTCACCAACAACACCAAGCGCACCGCCGTCGACGAGACCAACCCGGTCATCGGCAACCGCGACGGCCACGTCCTGGAGATCACCGAGAAGTGCGGCGACCACACGTCGACCTCCTTCAACTGGGTCATCCTGCTGCTCGCCGGCGACCCCAAGGTCTCCTCCTCGGCCTACTTCGCCGGCTACCCGAAGGAGCTCGTCTCCCCGATCTCCTGCCCGGACAACGTGGCGTTCGACTCCGAGGGCAACCTCTGGATCTCCACGGACGGCCAGCCCGGCACCATCGGCTACGCCGACGCCCTGCACAAGGTCACCCTGGACGGCCCGGAGCGCGGCCGCGTGCAGCAGTTCCTCGCCGTCCCCCGCGACGCCGAGACCTGCGGCCCGGTCATCCACGACCGCGACAACTCCGTGTTCGTGAACGTGCAGCACCCGGGCGAGGACGGCAACTGGGGCGCCCACACGTCCTACTTCCCGGACTTCCTGTCCCCGAACGGCCCGGTCCAGGTCGGCGACAAGGTCGCGGCCCCGCGTCCGTCCGTCGTGCAGGTCTTCAACGCGACCGGCAACAACGGCATCGGCAAGGGCTCCGGCAACAAGAAGGGCAACCACGGCAAGGGCAGGGGCAACTCCGCCTTCGGCCACGCCCAGGGCCACGGCCCGAAGAAGTGATCCGCGCCGGCGACTGAGCCGGTCGCAGCCCCCGTGGTCCGCCCCCGTCGCCCCGTGCGGCGGGGGCGGACCCGTGTCTGCCGGTGCGCCCGCCTAGACTGGAGGCCACCATGTCTTCCGTCGACTCGACCACCCTGGCCCGCACCGTGGCCGCCGCCCTGCTCGAGGGCGGCATGCGCGAGGCCGTGGTGTGCCCCGGCTCCCGCTCAGCCCCCCTGGTCTACGCCCTCGCCGAGGCGGAGCGGCGCGGCCGGATCCGCCTGCACGTGCGAGTGGACGAGCGTTCGGCCGCCTTCCTGGCGCACGGGATCTCCCTGGCCACCGGCCGCCCCGTGGGCGTGCTGACCACGTCCGGCACCGCCGTCGGCAACCTGCTGCCCGCCCTGATGGAGGCGTTCCACGCGGGCACGCGCCTCGTCGCGCTGACCGCGGACCGGCCCGCGGAGATGCACGGCACCGGTGCCAACCAGACCACCCGCCAGGAGGGGCTGTTCGCCCTCCACACGCGGGGGGCGGCGTCCATCAGCGCGGACCTCGCCCCCGGCGAGGGCGTCGAGGAGCACCTGGGGCGGGTCGCCGCCACGGTCCGCCGCCTGCTCGTGCGCGCCGAGGGGCTCGTGGTCGACCCGGCCGCGGTCCGCCCGGACCTCGCCGAGGCCCCCGCCGGGCCCGTGCACCTCAACCTGCCCTTCCGCGCCCCGCTCGTCCCGGACGCCGGGCAGCTCGCGGCCATGGCCGCTCCCGCGGCCCCGGGCGACGACGCCGACCGCCCCGCCGAGCCCGCCCCCTGGCGGGCGCCGGGCAGCGACCTCACCGCCCGCGTGGACCTGGACGTGTCCCGGCGCCCGGAGCGGCGCACCGTCGTGTTGGCCTGCCACGGCGCCGGCCCGGTGGCGGCCGCGTTCGCGATGGCCCTGGGGCTGCCGCTGCTGGCCGAGCCCAGCTCGAACGCCCGCTTCACCGTCAACGCCGTGGCCGCCTACCCGCTGCTGCTCGGCCCCGCCGGCGGCGCGCCGGGCTCCGACCAGGGGCACCCGCTCGCGGAGTGCATCGAGCGCGTCGTGCTCTTCGGCCGCCCCACGTTGACCCGCACCGTCACCGCCCTGCTGGACCGCCCGGACGTCGAGGCGGTGTTCTACTCCCCGGAGCCCGCACCGTGGTTCGAGCCCGGTCGGCGCCCGGAGCGCGTGGTCACGGACCTCGGAGAGCTCGCGGACTTCGCGGGCCAGGGCGCCGCCGGCTGGGTGCCCGCCTGGCAGCGCGCCTCCCACCGGGCCCAGAACGCGGTGGAGGACGCGCTGGTGCGGGCGGACCGCCAGCACGGCCTGTCCCCGCAGAGCGTCGCCCACGTCGTCCCGGCGGTCACGCGGGGCCCGCTGGTGCTGGGCTCCTCCTCCCTGATCCGGGACGTCGACCTGACCTGGCGCCCGCCGACCGCCCCGGACGCGGGCGTGTTCGCCAACCGCGGGCTCGCGGGCATCGACGGCACGATCGCCACGGCCGCCGGCGTCGCCCTGGGCACGGGGCGGCGCACCGTCGCCCTGATCGGGGACCTCACGGCCCTGCACGACGCCGGTGGGCTGCTCGTCGGGGACGGGGAGCCGGAGCCGGACCTGGACGTGGTGGTCGTCAACGACGCCGGCGGTGCGATCTTCGCCGGCCTGGAGCACGGCCAGGTGGCCGGCCACGCGGGCATGGCGGACGTGGTCGAGCGGTTCTTCGGCACGCCGCACCGCGCGGACCTCGCCGCGCTCGCCGCCGCCTACGGCGTGCCGCATGTGCTGGTCGAGGACCGCGTCGAGCTCGTCCACGTGCTCGGCGCCCCCGAGCGCGGGCGCCGGCTCGTCGAGGTGCGCGTCCACCGCGCCGACCGCCCCGCCGTCGCCGCGGCGATCGCCCGGGCGGTGGCCGAGGCCGTCGCCGCCGACCCCGTCCCCGCCTGCACCGGGGCCGCCGCCCCCGAGGAGGAGTCATGACCGAGCACCCCACCCCCGCCGCAGCGCCCGTCGTCCGCCGGGCCGACGTGCTGATCTCCGGGGCGGGCCCCGCCGGGGCCACCGCCGCCGCGCACCTGGCCGCGGCCGGTCTGGACGTCGTCGTCCTGGAGAAGTCCGCGTTCCCGCGGGAGAAGGTCTGCGGCGACGGCCTCACCCCGCAGGCCGTCCAGGAGATCCGCAACCTGGGCATCGAGCATCAGGGCGGCCCCGGCGACGACGGCGGCTGGCACGCCGTGCGCGGCCTGCGCCTGCGCGCGGGGGAACGGTCCGTGGACGTGCCCTGGCCCGCCACGCAGAGCTGGCCCGACTACGCCCTGACGCGCACCCGCAAGGACCTGGACGCGCTCCTGGCGGACACGGCGCGCGCGCGCGGCGCCGAGGTCCGCGAGCGCCACGCCGTCACGGGCGTCACCCGGGACGACGCGGGTCGCGTCGACGGCCTCGAGGCCGAGCTGATCGCGGAGAACGGCCGCAAGACGGGGGAGCGGGTCCGGTTCGCGGCGCCCCTCGTGCTGGCCTGCGACGGCGTCTCCGCGCGCGCCGCCGTCTCCATGGACGTCCACCGCCGCACCGACCGCCCGATGGGCGTGGCCGTGCGCGCGTACTACACGGCCGGGCCCGTGGGGGCCGACGGCGCCGTGCCCCGCCCGCCGGGGGACCGAGTGGACTGGATGGAGTCCTGGCTGCGCCTCCCCGACGAGCACGGGAACCCGCTGCCCGGCTACGGGTGGCTGTTCCCCCTGGCGGACGGCACCGTGAACGTGGGCCTGGGCATCCTGGACACCTCCCCCCTGTTCGGGAAGCTGGACTACCGGGCGCTCCTGAAGCAGTGGTCCGGCGCGCTGAGCGAGGACTGGGGGATCTCCGAGGAGACCCGCACGTCCAAGATCCTCGGCGCGGCCCTGCCCATGGCGTTCAACCGCACGCCCCAGCACGTGGCGGGGATGCTGCTGGTGGGCGACGCCGCCGGCATGGTCTCCCCGTTCAACGGCGAGGGCATCGGCTTCGCGATGGAGGCCGCCCGCATCGCCGCGGACCTGGCCGTCCAGGCCCATGCCGCGCCGAACACCCCCGCCGCGGACGCCGTGCTCGCCCGCTACCCGGTGATCACCCAGCACCTGTGGGGCCGCCACTTCCGCCTGGGCACGGTGTTCGCCCGGCTCATCGGCGAGCCGCGGGTGATGCGCGCCGCGCTGGCCACCGGCATGGCGGTGCCCCCGCTGCTGCGCACCGTGGCCCGGGTGATGGGCAACGTCGTGGATCCGTCCGGCGGGGACGCGGTGGACCGCGCGGTGCGGATCCTGGAGTCCGTCACGCCGTCCCTGACGACGGCGGACGCCCCCGGTGTGGGTAGGCTTGCCCGGTGACCACGTCTGCCGCCGGCTTCGCCCTGCCCTCCGGATTCGACCCCCTGGCCGAGCACGGCCGGGTGCTCGAGGCCGTCCTCACCGCCCTGGAGCGGGTCGAGGAGCAGCTGACCGCGTCCCTGGAGTTCGACGACGTCTTCTCCCAGACCGCCACCCGCCACCTGGCCTCGGCCGGCGGCAAGCGCGTGCGCCCGGTGCTCACCGTGCTGGCCTCCCTGCTCGGCGACGCAGGCCTGGCCGAGGGACAGGTGGGCGAGGTCGGCCCCGAGACGCGGCAGGCCGCCGTCGTCATGGAGCTGACGCACCTGGCCACGCTGTACCACGACGACGTCATGGACGAGGCCCCCGTCCGCCGCGGCGCCCCCGCCGCACACCGGCTGTGGGGCAACTCGCAGGCCATCCTGGCCGGCGACCTGATCTTCGCCCGCGCCTCGCAGCTGATGGCCGAGCTCGGCCCGCGGCCGGTGCGCATCCAGGCGGAGACGTTCGAGCGCCTCGTGCAGGGCCAGCTGTGGGAGACCCGCGGCCCCGACGAGGGCCAGGACCTCCTGGAGCACTACTACCGGGTGCTCCGCGGGAAGACCGGATCGCTGATCGCCGCGGCGGGCGTGCTGGGCGCCTACCTGGGCGGGGCGGACGAGACCGCCGTGCAGGTGATGGCCGACTACGGGGAGAAGGTCGGGCTGGCCTTCCAGCTCGCCGACGACCTGATCGACCTCACCAGCTCCGCCGAGGAGCTCGGCAAGACCCCGGGCACCGACCTGCGCGAGCACGTCCCCACCCTGTCCACCATCCTCGTGGCGCGCGCCGCCGCGGGGGAGGGGCCGGAGGCCGACGACGCCCGCCGCGTGCTCGCCCTCGTGGACGGCCCGCTGGACACCGACGAGCAGCTCGCCGCCGCCGTCGCCGCCCTGACGGCGCACCCGGCATTCGCCGAGGCCGGCGCCCTGACCCGCCGCTGGGCGGAGGAGGCCAAGGCCGCGCTCGCGCCCCTGCCGGAGTCCGTGGTCACGGAGGCGCTCGCGGCGTTCGCCGACTACGTGGTCTCCCGCGCCAGCTGACGCGCTCCGCCCGCCCCGCGGCCGACCGGCGCGGGCACGTTCGCCGCAATGTCACGATCCGGTAACGCTGTGGTCGGCGGATCGACCCTACGCTGAGGTGCCGCCCTCCCCGCGTGCGCCTCCGTCTCCTCTCGCCCGAAAGGCGCAGATCCCCCATGCGCTCCGCCTCCCGCCGCACCCTGATCGCCGGTCTCGGCGCCACCGCCGCCCTCGCCCTCACCGGCGCGTCCGCCGCCCCCGCCCTGGCCGCGGGCACCGCCACCGCCACCATGGACGTCTACCTGCGCGCCACCCCGTCCTGGACAGCCGGGCGCCTGCTCGTCGTCCCCCGGGGCGCCGCCGTCTCCGTCACCGGGGTCGTGAGCTCCGGCTGGCAGCAGGTCGGCTACGCCGGGCAGACCGGCTGGATCGTCCCGGACTACCTGACGCCCGTGGCCGCCGTGGCGGTCACCGACCTCACCTCCGTGGCGACCTCCCTGCGCTCCACCCCCTCGTGGTCCGGCGGGCAGCTCGCCTACCTCGCGGCGGGCACGGGCGTCGCCCGCACGGGAGCCACGAGCGGTTCCTGGGCCCAGGTGACCACGGGCGGCCGCACCGGCTGGCTGCACACGGGGTGCCTCACGCCCGTGGTGGAGCGCACCGTCGCCGTCGTCGCCCGTCCCGTGACGCGCCTCAACAGCACGTTCGCGTACGGGGCCCAGTCCTCGGCCTACCACGTGTGGGCGGACGGCATCGACTGGAGCCGCCCCACCGGTGTGCTGTGGTACCTCGACGGCGACTACACGAACCCGGCCTGGTCCCGCGTGATGAACCCGACCGGCGCCGAGATGACGTCGATCGCGGCCGAGGCCAATCGCCGCAACCTGGTGTGCGTGGCCGTGAACACCCCGGACGTCTACCGCGTCGACGTGGGCTACTCGTGGTGGTACGACCGCCCGAGCACCGCACCGTACTTCCGCGCCTTCGCCGACTGGTTCAACCGCACCTACGGCATGGACGCGGGCCGCCAGTGGCTCATGGGCTACTCGGGGGGCGCCCAGATGATCACGGGCAGCATCATGGCGCAGCAGCAGTCCACGTGGGGCTTCTCGGGCGGCGGCGCCATCATCGTGGGCGGCGGCGGCCGGCCCTGGACCTACGACGAGGTCGGCATGGGCTCCACGTACAAGCAGATGAGTGCCACGTGGATGGT
This sequence comes from Micrococcus sp. ACRRV, assembly GCF_022346985.1. NCBI lineage: Bacteria > Bacillati > Actinomycetota > Actinomycetes > Micrococcales > Micrococcaceae > Micrococcus > Micrococcus sp. ACRRV. The sequence continues at coordinate 1,357 of NZ_JAKRNH010000079.1, read as the reverse complement.
GGGCTCGCTCGACGTGGCCGGCGCCACCGTGCCCGCCACCTGGTCCGCGCTCGACTCCGCGCGCGGCGGCCAGGCGTACTTCGCAGCGCAGGGCTTCGTGAACACCGCATACACGGAGCTGGCGCAGGTGGCCCACCGCTACGTCCTCGCCGACGTGATGCAAGCCCCCCTGGACGCGGCCGGCGTCGCGCGCCTGCGCTGAGCACGACGCCGCCGGGCCCGCTCCCGCCCGGCGGTCAGTCCAGCAGCGTCGGCGCCGGGTCGAGGGCCGCGGCGAGCTCGCGGGCCCGTGCCGCGCGGACCTCGGGCGCCACAGGGTGGCGCAGCTGCCGGTAGAGCAGGTCGTCCTCGTAGCGGGGGAACACGTGCAGGTGGTAGTGCCACACGTGCTGGTTGCCGGCCGGCTCGTTGTGCTGGCGCGTGGAGACGCCGTCCGGTCCCCACGCCCGCTTCATGGCCAGGGCCACCTGCTGCGCCATGAGCGCGATCCGCTGCAGCACGCGCGGGGGCAGGTCGTAGAGGTTCTCGTAGTGCCCGGAGGGACAGACCATGGCGTGCCCGTCGTGCTCGCCGAAGCCGTCCACCGCGATGAGGACGAGCACGTCCTCGTCCTGGTAGACGGTGTCCTCGAGCTCGCACCGGTTGCCGGGGTCGGAGACGTCCCCGGCCACCAGGCCGCAGAACGGGCAGACATACCCCTCGGGGGCGTGGGAGAGCGGCTGCGCGCTCATCGGGCGTCCTCCGCGGCGTCGTCCTCCGGGTCCTCGAACGTCCACACCAGCAGGTCTGTGATGAACTCGCTGAACGTGCCGCCCTCGTCCTGCCAGTCTCCCTCCTCGGCGTCCGCGCCGGTGTCGCGGCGCCACACGAGCGGGTCCGGCAGGGCCAGGTTGTCCACCGGCAGGCCCCACACCACGGTCTCGCCCTCGTCCTCGAGGAACATCAGGAAGCCGTCACGGACCTCGAGGTCCTCCGGGTCCCACACGTAGTGGTCCGTCTCCATGAGGTCGCCGCAGTTGCCCAGCGCCAGGTAGAACTCGCGCAGCGCGGCGGGGACCATGAAGCCCGTGCCCAGCTGCTCCGCGGCGGGGGACTCCGCCAGGCGAGCCTCGACGTCGGCGGGGGCCAGCCCGTCGTCCTTCGCCCAGGTGTCCCCGAGAAGGTCCGGGACGAGGCGCTGGAAGCCGGGCAGGTACACGGGGGCGGGGGGCTTGGCGGGCATGGGCCCAGTCTAGGTGTACTGACCGGGGACGTTGATCGAGTCCGCTGCATGTGAGGCGTCGAGCTTCCCAAGGAGTGCCTCCAGCGCTGTCAGCTCGTCGGGGGTCAGGGCGTGGAAGAAGGCGTTGCGTCCCTG
>NZ_JAKRNH010000078.1:0-11243 GCF_022346985.1 Micrococcus sp. ACRRV | reverse complement strand
GGGAGCGGTAGGCCGACAGGTCAGGGGTGTGAGTGCTGATGGTCATGTCAGTTGCCTCCGAGGGCGATCAGGGGGTCGATGCGGGTCACGCGGGCCACGGCCAGCGCGGAGCCGGCCAGGCCGAGGGCGAGGACGCCGAGGGCGGGGAGCACGGTGGTCGCGGGGCCGAGCACGAACGGCACGGCCTGCGCAGCGAACCAGCCGGCGCCGGCGGCCAGGGCCGTTCCGAGGCCCACGCCGACCGCCAGGACGATGCCGCCCTGCAGCATCGAGTCCCGCAGCACCCAGCCGGTCGAGGCCCCGAGGGCCTTGAGCACCGCGATCTCCCGAGTGCGCTGGATGGTCCAGATGGAGAGGAACGCCACCACCACGAGCGCCGAGATCCCGTAGAGGAAGCCCTGCATCATCGTCAGGGAGCCGTGCTCCGAGGAGTACGCCGGCAGGGCCGCGTAGGCGCCCTTCACGTCCGTGGCCACGGTGTGGGCGGCGTCGTCGGCGGCGGAGGCGACGGCGTCGGCATCGGCCCCGTCGACGAGCGTCACGAGGCCCGCGGTGCCGGCCACGTCCGCGTCCCCGGTGTGGGAGAGCGCTCGCCAGTCGGTCAGCGTGGTCCAGGCGACCGGGGTGTGGGAGTACCAGGAGTCCGCCGCGACGGAGGCGACCGTGTACACGCGGCCCGAGGACTCGACCTGGCCGCCCTTCTCCACCTCCAGGGCCTCGGCGAGGGTGCGGGAGAGGACGAGCTCGCCGTCCTCCAGCCCGGCCGGCGCCTGGGGGGCGGCCGGGTCCAGGCCCACGAACGACGCCGAGCCGACCCCCGCCACCTCCGGGGTCTTGGCCGGGCGGCCGGCGGCGTCGGTGTCCACGTGCCCGGCGATGCCGGTGAGGCGGCCCTGGGCGACCCCCACCGGCTCGACGCGGTCGACGCCGTCCGCGGCGCGCCAGGAGTCGAGCTGGGTGGCGGTGACCTCCGAGGAGGTGAAGGACGCGGTCGGGTCCTGGCCGGCGGCGCCGCCGAAGACGATCCGGTCCGTGCCGCGGGCGCCGAGGTCGTCGAGGGTGGCGGTGTTCTGGTGCCCGAGGCCCGCAGTGAGGCCGGAGAGCATCACGAGCAGGACGGTGATGAGGGCGACGACGGCGCCCATGAGGCTGAAGCGGCCGGTCGCGAACCGCAGGTCGCGCAGGGCGAGGAACATGGGGGTGATCCTTCGATCGGGAGGGGCCGCGGCGAGGGGCCCGGGGACTGCGTCCAGCCTCCGCCCGGAGGGGGTCCCCGGGCATCGCCCACCGGGGGCGAACCCAGATCAACCGATCGGTTGATCGCTCCGCGGCGGGGCGTCCGCGGGGCCTCTGGCGTCCGGGACGGCCCTACGCTGGCGGCATGAGGACTTCCGACCCCGCGGACGGCCCCGGCGGCGCGAACGGCACCGCCGCGCTGCTCTCCGGCCTGCGCGTGGCCGTGCACGTCGGCTTCGCCGTGCTGCTCGCCCTGGCGCTCGTCCGTGCCCTCGCCGGCCCCGACGCCGGGGCTCGCCTGACCGGCCGGCCTGCCCTGGCGCTCGTGGGGCTCACGGTGGTGCTGGCCGGCGTCTACCTGACCGGGACGGTCGCGGAGCGCCGCCTCCACGCCGCCGGACGCGCCCCCGGCCGGACGGCCGCCGGGACGTGGCTCGCCGTGCTCCTGGGCGTGTGGGCGCTGGCCGTGCTCCGCCACCCCGACATGATGTGGGTCGCCTTCCCCCTGTTCTTCGTCGCCCTGCACGCGGTGCACGTGATCCTGGGCCGGCCCCGGCTCGCCCTGGCATGCGTGGCGGCGATGACCGTCGTCGTCGTGGTGGCCTCCCTGGAGCGCGGCACCGCGCCGGGCGCGGTGCTCGGGCCCGCGGTGGGCGCGGCCGTGGCCGTGGTGGTGTTCCACGCGTGCCGCCTGCTGGTCGTCGAGTCCGAGCGGCAGCGCTCCGTGGCTGAGCAGCTCCGGGCCACCCGCGCCGAGCTGGCCGCCTCCGAGCGCCATGCCGGCGTGCTTGCCGAGCGCGAGCGGCTCGCCCGCGAGATCCACGACACCCTCACCCAGGGGCTGGCGTCGATCGTGCTGGTCTCCCGCGCCGCGCAGGACGCCGTGCGCGCCGGGGACGCCGCGCTCGCGGACGAGCGCCTGGAGACCGTCCGCGCGACCGCCGCGGAGAACCTCGCCGAGTCCCGCGCGTTCGTGCGCGGACTCCGGGCCCCCGTGGACGGTGTCCAGGGGGGAGCGGACCGGGCCGGGTCGGCGCTCGAGGCCGCCCTGGGGGCCGCCGTGCGCGGGTTCCGCGCCCGCCGGCAGGCCCTCGGGCGCCCCGTGGAGGCGGAGCTGGCCGTGGTCGGCGAGCCGGTCGCCGTGGGCGAGGCCGTGGAGACCGTGCTCGTGCGCGCGGCGCAGTCCTCCCTCGCCAACGTGGACCAGCACGCCCGCACCGACCGGTGCCGCGTCACCCTGACCTGGATGTACGGCGAGGTCGCCCTGGACGTGGCCGACGACGGCGTCGGATTCGACCCGGAGGCCGCCCGGGCGAGGACGTCCCGCGCGGCGGAGTCCGACCCCGCCGCGCCCCGGCCGGCGGGGGAGGGGACCGGTGTCGGGCTGGCGGGGCTGGCCGAGCGCGTGGCCGGCGTCGGCGGCCGGGTGGATGTGGAGAGCGCCCCGGGCCAGGGGTGCGTGGTGGCGGTGCGGATCCCCGTGCCGCGGCAGGAGGAGAGGAGAAGCGCGTGAGCGTGCGCGTGATGCTGGTGGACGACCATCCGGTGGTCCGGGCCGGGGTGCGGGCCGTCTTGGAGGCGGATCCGGAGTTGACGGTCGTGGCGGAGGCCGGGGACGGCGCCGCCGCCCTCGACGTGCTCCAGGCGCGGCCCGGGGAGGTGGACGCCGTCCTGATGGATCTGCAGATGGGCGAGGGCATGGACGGGGTGAGCGCCACCCGCCGCCTGCGCGCCGCGCATCCCGGGATCCCCGTGCTGATCCTCACGACCTTCGACACGGAGGCGGACATCCTGGCCGCCCTCGACGCCGGGACCGCCGGCTACCTGCTCAAGGACGCGCCGGCCGAGCAGATCACCGACGCCGTGCACCGGGCCGTGGCCGGCCGACCCGCCCTCACTCCGGACGTGGCCGAGCGGCTGCTCGGCCGCACCACCGGGTCGACCGCCGCCAGCGCCCTGAGCGCCCGGGAGATCGAGCTGCTCGAGCTGATCGCCCGCGGGGACACCAACCGGGAGGCCGCCCGCGCCCTGTTCCTCTCCGAGGCGACCGTGAAGACGCACCTGGTGCACATCTTCCAGAAGCTCGGAGTGGACACCCGCACCCAGGCCGTGCACGAGGCGCGGGCCAGGCGGATCATCCGCTGAGGCGCGCTGGCTCCACGGCCGGGGTTCGGCGGGGCCGGCGGCGGCCCCGCCGCGCTCAGCGGCGGCCGACGACGCGCGTGATCACCGCCGCCGCCACCGCCGCGACGGCCAGGACGCCCAGCGCCGCCGGGAGGGTCATGGAGCCCCGCTCCACGCCGAGCAGGCGCAGGGAGAGGAAGCCGATCAGCGCGCACGCGAACAGCACGCCGACGAACGTGTACGTCCGGCGCAGCCCCGCCCCCGGGCCGGCCGGGCCGCCGAGTCCGCGGCCTCCGGGGCCGCTCGCGGCGGGGCGGTCGGCGTCGTCGTCACGTCCGTGGTGCAGAGGGGGGAGCGTCATGTCCTCCACAGTAGGGACGCGCGCCGACGGGCGGCCAGGGCCGGGCCGTAGGCTGGGGGCGTGAAGATCCTCGTGCTCGGCAACGGTGGCCGCGAACACGCGCTGCTGCGCGCCCTCTCCCGTGACCCCCAGGTCGGCGAGCTCCATGCCGCCCCCGGCAACGCCGGCATGGCCGACGCCGCCGTCCTCCACCCCGTCACCGCCACGGACCCCGAGGCCGTCGTGGCCCTCGCGCGGGACCTGGCCGTGGACCTCGTGGTCGTCGGCCCGGAGGCCCCGCTGGCCGCCGGCGTGTCCGACGCCCTGCGCGAGGCCGGGTTCGCCGTGTTCGGCCCGTCCCAGGCCGCGGCTCAGCTGGAGGCGTCCAAGGCGTTCGCCAAGGAGGTCATGGCCGCCGCGGGCGTGCCCACCGCCGGCGCCCGCGTCTGCGCCACCGAGGCCGAGGTCGACGCGGCGCTGACCGCGTTCGGAGCGCCCCACGTCGTGAAGGACGACGGCCTGGCCGCCGGCAAGGGCGTGGTGGTCACCTCCGACCGGGCCGCGGCCCTGGACCACGCGCGCGCCTGCCTGTCGGCGGGCGGCACCGTGGTCGTCGAGGACTTCCTGGACGGCCCCGAGGTCTCCCTCTTCGTCCTCTGCGACGGCGAGCACGCCGTCCCCCTGACCCCCGCGCAGGACTTCAAGCGCATCCACGACGGCGACGCCGGCCCCAACACCGGTGGCATGGGCGCGTACACCCCGTTGCAGTGGCTGCCCGAGGGCTTCGTCGACGAGGTCATGGAGCGCGTGGCCCGGCCCGTGCTCGCCGAGATGTCCCGCCGCGACACCCCGTTCGCCGGTGTGCTGTTCATCGGCCTGGCCGTCACCGAGAACGGCCCCGAGGTCATCGAGTTCAACGTGCGCTTCGGCGACCCCGAGACGCAGTCCGTGCTCGCCCGCCTGGAGACCCCGCTGGGCCAGCTGCTGGCCGACGCCGCGGCCGGCCGCCTCGGCGCGGACCGGGAGCTTCGGTGGAGCGACGACGTGGCCGTGGACGTGGTCCTCGCGTCCGCCGGCTACCCGGCCTCCTCCCACTCCGGCGACGTGATCGCCGGCCTGGAGGACGCGCTCGCCCTCGAGGGCGTGGACGTGCTGCACGCCGGCACCGCCCGCACCGAGGACGGCGACGTGGTGACCGCCGGCGGGCGGGTGCTCGCCGTCGTCGGGCGCGGGGCCACCCTGGAACAGGCGCGCGAGCGGGCCTACACGGGCGTCGCGAAGATCCGGTTCGACGGCGCCCAGCACCGCACGGACATCGCCCTCAAGGCCGAGCGCGGCGAGATCACGGTGCCCGAGCGGCGCCGCGGCTACGCCGGCGCGGAGGCCCTCGAGCTGCCGGGCTGGCGCCATGTCTACTCCGGCAAGGTGCGCGACCTCTACGAGCCGGCCGACGCCGAGCCGGGGGCGTCCGAGACGCTGCTCGTGGTGGCCTCGGACCGCATCAGCGCCTACGACTTCGTGCTGGAGCCGCCGATCCCGGGCAAGGGCGCCGTGCTCACCCGGCTGAGCCTGTGGTGGTTCGAGCAGCTGGCCGGCGTGGCGAACCACGTGGTGTCCACGGACGTCCCGGCCGAGGTGGCCGGGCGGGCCATGGTGGTGAAGCGCCTCGACATGCACCCGATCGAGTGCATCGCGCGCGGCTACCTCACCGGCTCCGGGCTCGCCGAGTACCGTGAGCACGGGACGGTGACGGGCATCCCGCTGCCGGACGGGCTCGTGGACGGCTCCCGGCTGGAGCCGCCGATCTTCACGCCCTCGGCCAAGGCGGAGGTCGGCGAGCACGACGAGAACATCACGTTCGAGCAGACCGTGGAGCGCGTCGGCGCGCCGACGGCCGAGGCGCTGCGCGCCGCGACCCTGGAGGTCTACACGCGCGCCGAGGCGATCGCCCGGAAGGCCGGGATCATCCTGGCCGACACCAAGGTGGAGTTCGGTGCCGACCCCGTGACCGGTGAGCTCGTCCTCGGCGACGAGGTGCTGACCCCCGACTCCTCCCGCTTCTGGGACGCCGAGGCCTACGAGCCCGGCCGCGCCCAGGCCAGCTTCGACAAGCAGTTCGTCCGTGACTGGCTGACCTCGCCGGAGTCCGGCTGGGACCGGACGTCGGGGGAGGAGCCGCCGGCGCTGCCCGCCGACGTCGTCGAGCGCACCCGCGCCCGGTATGTGGAGGCCTACGAGCGCCTCACCGGCCGCCGCTTCGAGGCTTGAGCCCCGCCCCCCTGGCACTTTCGCTGAAGAAGACGTCGCTACCATCTCGGCTCCCCGGGGTGGTAGCGACGCTTTTCTGAGCGAAAGTGAACGGGCCGCGGGGACCGCTCCTGCACAGGGGCGTTCGAGACGGCGTGGCGTCCCCGGTCGTCTTCGCCTCGGCCCCGTCGCGACGCCGGTCCCTCCAGGATCGAGGGCATGGCACCTCGCGCCCCGCTCCCGCTCCCCGCGCACCTCGCCGATCGGCCCTTCACACGGGTGGACCTGACCACCGCAGGGTGGAGCGTCGAACGGGCGCGCCGCGGCGACCTGGTGCGTGTCGTCCACGGAGTCCACCGCTCCTGGGAGGCGGAGACCGGTGACTGGGCCGACCTCGGATTCCCCGTGGATCCGGTGCCGTGGCCGCCCATGGACGCCGCCGCCGTCGTGCGCCGGGCGCGAGGAGTGCTCTCCCACCAGAGCGCGGCCCTCGTGCACGGGCTCGTCGTCCCGGCGTGGGTGCGCCCGGACGGGCGCCTGCACCTGAGCCGGCCGCACGACCGGGGTCTCAGCGGGCTGCCCCGGGTGCAGACGCATGCCCGGTCGGTGCCGCCGGTGGACGCCACCACCATCCACGGGATCCCCTGCACCTCGCTCGAACGCACCTGGGTGGACCTGGCGTCCCTGATGCCGCGGGGCCCCGTGGACCCCCTGGTGATCGCCGGGGACGCACTCGTGAACCACCCCTGGCGGGGGACGGGCAGGCTCGCGGGGCGGCCCGGACCACGGTGGCGTCCCTGCGCGCGGCGCTGGAACGGGCCGGCCGCTTCAAGGGGGTGCGAGCGGCGCGGCTGGCCCTGGACCTCGTCCGCGTCGGTGCCGACTCGCCCCCGGAGACCGAGCTGCGCCTCGCCCTGCTCGCGGCCGGCCTTCCAGAACCCGAGCTGCAGGCACGGATCGACCCGGCCGACCCGTGGGCGCCCGCCGTCGACCTCGCCTACCGCCCGTGGCGGCTGTCCCTGCAGTACGACGGCGCCCACCACAGGACCCGGGAGCAGCAGGGGCGCGACGCACGCCGGGACGGCCTGGTCCAGGACGCGGGGTGGCGCTCGCTCCGGCTCACTGCGGAGGACCGCCACGACGGTTTCCGACGCGCGGTCGAGTGGGTCCGTCGCCACGGGTCGCCGTGACTTTCGCTGAGGAAGCCGTCGCTACCATCCCGGGTCTCTGGGACGGTAGCGACGCTGTGTCGAGCGAAAGTGGGGGGTGGGGGGCGGGGCGGTGGAGCCCCGCTCAGCCCTCCCCGACGAGGGAGTCCTCCCAGGCCCGGTGCAGGGCGGCGAAGCGCCCGCCGGCGGCCACGAGCTCGGTCGGGGAGCCGTCCTCGACGATCCGGCCGTCGTGCACGACGAGCACGCGGTCGGCGATCTCCACGGTGCTGAGGCGGTGCGCGATGATCAGCGCCGTCCGGTTGCCGAGCAGCCGCTCCAGGCCGTCCTGCACGAGCCGCTCGCTGGGCAGGTCCAGGGAGCTGGTCGCCTCGTCGAGGATCAGCACCGCCGGGTCGGCCAGGAAGGCGCGTGCGAAGCTCACCAGCTGCCGCTGGCCCGCGGAGAGCCGTCCGCCGCGCTTGGACACGTCGGTCGCGTACCCCTCGGGCAGGTCCAGGATGAACTCGTGCGCGCCCACGGCCCGGGCCGCCGCCTGGATCTCGGCCTCCGAGGCGTGGGGCCGGCCGAGCGCGATGTTCTCCCCGACCGTCCCGGAGAACAGGAACGCCTCCTGGGTCACCATCACCACGTTGCGCCGCAGGTCCGCGCCCGCCAGGTCCTTGAGCTCCACGCCGTCGAGGGTCAGGGAGCCGGACGTCAGGTCGTAGAACCGGGCGATCAGCTTCACCAGCGTCGACTTGCCCGCGCCGGTCTGCCCGACGACGGCCACCGTCTGCCCGGCCGGCACCGTGAGGTCGAACTCGGGCAGCACGACGGCGTCCGGGCCGTAGCCGAACACGGCGTCGCGGAACTCGATCCGCCCGGAGGCCACGCCCTCGCCGGGCCGCTCGGCCCCGGGAAGCGCCACGGGGTGGGCGGGCTCCACGACGGCGGGCTCCTCCTCGAGCAGCCCGGAGACCTTCTCCAGCGCGGCGGTCGCGGACTGCAGCGAGGAGTAGAACATGGCGACCATCTCCATGGGCTGGAACACGCGCCGCCCGGCCAGCAGCAGCGCGACGAGCACGCCCACCGCCAGATCCCCGGAGAGCACCCGGAGCCCGCCGAACAGCAGCAGCGCGGCCACGGTCAGGTTGCCCACCGCCACGAGCACGGGCTGCAGCACGCCGAACAGGTTCAGGGTGTGCATCATGTCGTCGCGGTAGTCGGTGGCCAGGCGCGCGTAGGCGCGTTCGCCGGCGCGTTGGCGGCGGAAGGCCTGCACGGCGCGGATGCCGGTCATGGTCTCCACGAAGTGCACGATGGACCGCGCGGAGGACACCCGCGACCGCCGGTACGCCTCCTCGGAGCGGACCTGGTACCAGCGGACGGCGATCGCCACGGGCACGAACGCCACGAGGATCACCAGGAACGACGGCGGGTCGAGCAGCAGGATGGACACGGCGGTGAACGCGGTGAACAGCACTCCGGAGACGAGCGAGGACACGCCCTGGTCCAGCAGTTCGCGGAGCGCCTCGAGGTCGGAGGTCTGCCGGGAGATCACGCGCCCGGAGGTGTAGGTCTCGTGGAAGCCGAGGGAGAGTCGCTGGGTGTGGCGGAACACGCGCACGCGCAGAGCCAGCAGCATCCGCTGGCTGGCCTTGGCGGTGAGCCATTGGTACAGCCCCAGCAGGACGCCGCCGACCAGGCCGGTCACCGCGTAGAGGGCGCCGGTCTGCACGACGACGCCGGTCGGGTCCGTCCCGGCGCGCACCGCCTCCAGGGCGCGGGGGAGGGCGTCGTCGATGGACCAGGCGATGACCAGGGGCATGGCGGCGCGGGCGGCGTTGGAGAGCACGACGAGCGCGGCCGTCAGCCAGAGCATCCCCCGGACGGGGCGGGCGAGCTGGCGCAGCAGGGCCCAGGAGCGGCGGCGGACGTGGCGGCGCTCGGCGGGGGTGTAGTCCAGGGACTCCTCGGCGCCCACGCCGAGCACGCGCAGCCCGGCGGCCTCGGCGGGGTCCACCACGGTGAGGGTGGACGTGACGGGGGCGGTGTCGGCGCGGCGGCTCATCGGGCGTCCTCCCGGTCGGTGGTGATGATCTGCCGGTACGCGCCGGAGCGGGCGAGCAGGTCGGCGTGGGTGCCGACGTCGGCGATCCGCCCGTCCTGCAGGACGGCCACGCGGTCGGCGAGGGCGACGGTGGAGGGCCGGTGCGCGACGATCAGCGTGGTGGTGCCGGCGAGGACCTCGCGCAGGCGCGCGGTGACGGCCTCCTCGGTGCGCACGTCGAGGGCGGAGAGCGGGTCGTCGAGGACGAGCACGTCGGGGCGGGCGGCGATGGCGCGGGCCAGGGCCAGGCGCTGGCGCTGCCCGCCGGACAGGCTGAGGCCCTCCTCGCCGATGGGGGTGTCCACGCCCTGGGGGAGGTCCGCGACGAACCCGGCCTGGGCGGTGTCCAGGGCGAGCTCCAGGAGGGCCTCGGCGGCGGGGGAGTCGGGCCCGTCGGCGACGTCCGCGGCGGGGGCGCCGAGCAGCACGTTGGCGCGCACCGTGTCGGAGAACAGGGTGGCGTCCTCGAAGGCGATGGACACCCGCCGGCGCAGCTCCTCCAGCGGGTAGTCCCGCACGTCCACGCCGTCGACCTCGACGGCGCCGCCGGTGACGTCCCGCAGCCGCGGCACGAGCTGCAGCAGCGTCGACTTGCCGGAGCCGGTGAGTCCCACGAGTGCCATGGTCTCCCCCGGCACGAGCTCCAGGTCGACGCCGGCGAGCAGGTCGGGCGCGTCGTCGGGGGTGTCCGGGTGGCGGAAGCGGGTGCCGCGGAAGGCGAGCCCGCCGCGGGAGGGCGGCAGGGCGGAGACGTCCACGGGGGCGTCGGCGACGGCGGGGTCCGGGTCCTCGCCGACGGAGGCACCGGTGGCGGCCTCCTCGGCGGGGTCGGTGCCGGGCGGGGAGGCGATGGACACCGGCTGGCGCATCACCTCGAGGTGTCGGTCGATCGCGGTCTTGGCGGAGAGCGTCATGCCCAGGAGCTGGCCGATGCCCTCCACGGGGCGGGCGAGGACGGCGGTGGTGGCGAAGTAGGCGGCGAGCGCGCCCACGGTCATCTGCCCCGTGGCCACCAGCCAGACCCCCAGCGCCAGGGCGACGCCGAGCATCACCTCGGCCAGGGAGACCGTGAACGCGATGAACGAGGCCAGCACGCCGGCCTTGTGGACCTCCGTGCCCTGCAGGGTCTGCGCCTCGCCGCGGAAGCCCTCGAGGGCGTGCGGGCCGCGCCCGAACGCCTTGAGCACGCGGATCCCGTGCACGGACTCCTCGACGGTGGTGGCGAGGTCGCCGGCCTGGTCCTGGGAGAGGCGGGAGGCGGTGCGGAAGTCGTTGCGGAACCCGTAGGACCGCCACATGATCGGCAGCGCCGCCGCGAGGTAGACGAGCGCCAGCGGCCAGGAGAGCCAGAACAGCAGCCCCACGCCCACCACCAGGGTGACGGTCTCCACCACCAGCATCACGGAGCCGAAGGCGATCCACCGGCGCAGCAGGGACAGGTCGCCCTGCGCGCGGGAGAGCAGCTGTCCGGAGGGCCACGCGTCGTGGAAGGCGACGGGCAGGCGCTGGAGGCGGCGGTAGACCGCGATGCGGGCCCGGTTCTCCACGTCCGCGGCCGGCGGGAGGATGAAGAACCGGCGCAGCCAGATGAACAGGGCCTCCGCGGCTCCGAGCAGGGCGAGGCCGCCCACGGCCCACCACACGCTCGCCGTGGCGTCCTCGGCGGCGGGGGCGCCCGGCGTCGTCGGGGCGGCGAACACGGTGTTGACGAGCAGGCGGATGACCTGCGGGATGGCCAGGGCCACCAGGCCGGCGGCGAGGGCGGAGAGCAGGCCCAGCACCCAGCGGGTGCGCACGCCCTCCAGGTACGGTGCGATGCCGCGCACGGCGTCGCGCAGCGGGAGCGGGGCGGCGGCGGTGGTGCGGGTCACCCGCAGGACTCTACCGGCAGCCCCGGACACGCTTCGGCCCCGGGGGCGCTTCGTGGACCGGGGGGGCGGGTTAGTACAGCCGGTGACCCGCAACCCCGCCGCCCCCCCGCACCCGGCCCCCCCCGCGGCGGGCCGGTGGGGGTCGCCCAGGGCCGCCTCACCGG
>NZ_JAKRNH010000077.1:0-11367 GCF_022346985.1 Micrococcus sp. ACRRV | reverse complement strand
CCGATGCGCTGGCGCAGCTGGTCCACGATCTCGTCCACGCCCTTGCGGAACACGTCCGAGGAGGTGACGATGCCGAAGCCCATGCGGTGGTCGTCGTCGAGGACAACGGCCGCCTCGGCCCCGTGAACTCCGCCCTCGTACCCCGCTACGGCGGCGCCCCCACCTACGCGCTGCTGCCGCGCCTGGACGAGGCGACTGCGGCCGGCGTCGCCCCGGAGATCAAGGTGGTCGGCGTGCCGTTCGACGCCGGCGTCTCCTACCGCCCCGGTGCACGTTTCGGGTCCGGCCACGTCCGCCAGTCCTCCCGTTTGCTGCGCCCGTACAACCCGGCCACGGACACCTCGCCCTTCGCGCAGGCCCAGGTGGTGGACGCCGGCGACATGGCGGTGAACCCGTTCCACATCGGCGAGGCCATCGAGTCGATCCAGCAGGACGCGATGGACCTCACCGAGGACGGCTCCTCGCTCATGACCATCGGCGGCGACCACACCATCGCGCTGCCGCTGCTGCGCGCCGCGTCGGCCCGCGCCGGCCAGCCGGTGGCCCTGCTCCACTTCGACGCCCACCTGGACACGTGGGACACCTACTTCGGCGCCGAGTACACCCACGGCACGCCGTTCCGCCGCGCCGTGGAGGAGGGGATCCTGGACACCGAGGCCATCTCGCATGTGGGCACCCGCGGCCCGCTGTACGGCAAGAAGGACCTCGACGACGACCACCGCATGGGCTTCGGCATCGTCACCTCCTCGGACGTGTTCCGCAAGGGCGTGGACGAGATCGTGGACCAGCTGCGCCAGCGCATCGGGGGTCGGCCGCTCTACATCTCGGTGGACATCGACGTCCTCGACCCCGCGCACGCGCCGGGCACCGGCACCCCCGAGGCCGGCGGCATCACGAGCCGCGAGCTGCTCGAGATCCTGCGCGGGCTGCGCGGCTTGGACATCGTGGGCGCGGACCTGGTGGAGGTGGCCCCGGCCTACGACCACGCCGAGCTGACCGGCGTCGCCGCCTCCCACGTGGCCTACGACCTCATCTCCCTGATGGCCGACCGCCGCGCCACCCGCGCCGAGGAGGCCCGCGCATGAGCGACGCCGCCGCGCCGCGCCGCAACGGCGGGGACCTGGCCGTCGAGACCCTGCACGCCCTCGGGGCGCGCACCGTGTTCGGCATCCCGGGCCAGCACGCCCTGGGCCTGTTCGACGCCCTGTCCCGCTCCCCGCTGGAGTTCGTCTCGAACCGCGTGGAGAACAATGCCGCCTTCGCCGCGGACGGATACGCCCGGGCCACCGGCGAGGTCGGGGTGCTGTTCCTCTCCACCGGCCCCGGCGCCCTCACCTCACTGGCCGGCCTGCAGGAGGCCTACGCCACGGGCGTGCCGATGGTGGTCATCGCCTCGCAGATCCCGCTGTCCGGGCTCGGCGCCCGGCGCAAGGGCATGCTGCACCAGCTGGACGACCAGAAGGCCTCGGCGCAGAACGTCACCAAGGCCCAGTTCACGGTGCACCACGCCTCGGGCATCCCCTCGGCCATCCAGGACGCCTGGGCCGAGGCCGTCACCGTGCCGCAGGGGCCGGTGTGGGTGGAGATCCCGCAGGACGTGCTCCTGGGCGAGGTCATGGTGCCGCCCGTGCAGGACGCGCTCGCGGTCCCCTACGACCACCCGCCGCGCGCCGAGCTCGTGGCCGAATCGGTGCGCTGGCTGCGCGGGGCCGAGCGCGTGGCGATCGTGGCCGGCGGCGGTGTGCGCCGTTCCGGACCGGCCGCGATGGAGAGCCTGAAGGAGGTCGCGGAGCTGCTCCAGGCCCCCGTGGTCTGCTCCCCCGGTGGCAACACCGCATTCCCGTGGGAGCACCCGCTCTCCCTCGGCGGCTGGGTGGAGGACCGGCACGTCACGGAGCTGCTGGAGGACGCCGAGGTGCTGCTCGTCGTGGGCTCCTCCCTGGGCGAGGTCACCTCGAACTACTTCACCCTCGAGCCGCGGGGCCGCCTCATCCAGGTCGACGCCGAGCCGCGCGTGCTGGAGACCAACCATCCCACGCTGGGTGTGCGGGCCGATGCCGGGCAGGCCCTGGCCGCCCTCGCGGACGCGCTTCGCGCGGACGAGACCGCCCGCCCGGCCGAGCGCCCCTGGCACGGCCGCACCTCCGCGGACGTGGTGGCCGAGGTCAACGCGAAGGTCACGGCGCGCCTCGACGCCCAGGACCTCGGCGTGGAGCGCCGGCTCCTGGCGGACATCCGCGCCGCGGTGCCGGCGGACATGCAGACGTTCTGGGACATGACGATCGCCGCGTACTGGGGCTGGAACTGCTGGGACGCGAAGTCTGGACAGTTCCACTCCGCGCAGGGCGCGGGCGGCCTGGGCTATGCATTCCCGGCCGCGTTCGGCGGCTCGGTGGGCCTGGCGGCCGCGGGCGCGCCGTCCCGGGTGCTGGCGGTGGCCGGCGACGGCTCGGCCATGTACTCGCTCGCCGAGCTCGCTGCGGCCCGCCAGCACGACGCGGACGTCACGTGGCTGATCGTGGACGACGGCGGGTACGGCATCCTGCGCGAGTACATGGAGGGCGCGTTCGGCCAGGCCACGGCCACCGAGCTCGACCGGCCGGACTTCCAGGCCCTCGCCGCCTCCTTCGGCGTGCCCGCCGAGACGGTGGGAGTGGAGGACGTGCGCGGCGCGCTCGAGCGCGCGTTCCAGGCGGACGGGCCGAACGTCGTCGTGGTGCAGACCCGCCTGGCGATGTGGGCGCCCAGCCACCTCGAGGCCCCCGTCCCCGCGGACGAGGCCGGCCCCGGCCTCGCCGAGACCACCCGACCGGAAGGACGCGCCGCATGAGCACCCTCGACCCCGCGGGCGCACGCGCCCACCTGGCCCGCCGGGCCACCACCGTCCAGCAGTCCGCCGTCCGCGACGTCTTCGACATCGCCATGGACCCGGACCTCGTCTCCCTGGCCGGCGGCAATCCCTGGCTCGCCGGCCTGCCCCTGGAGGAGCTCGGAGCCACGGCCCAGCGGCTGATCGCCCGGGAGGGCACCGCGTCCCTGCAGTACGGGCCGGGCCAGGGCCTGGAGTGCATGCGCGTGGCGGCGTGCGCGGTCATGGCGGCGGACGGCATCCCCGACGCCGACCCCGAGCTCGTGGTCATCACGCCCGGCTCCCAGGCGGCCATCGACACCGCGTGCCGCGCGTTCGCGAACCCGGGCGACGTCGTCGTGGTGGAGGACCCCACGTTTGTGGGCGCCCTGACCTCGTTCGGCACGTGGCAGCTGGACGCGGTGGCCACGCCGACGGACGAGCACGGCCTGGTCCCCGCGGACCTGGACGCCACGCTGGCGCGACTCGAGGCCGAGGGCCGCCGTGTGGCGTTCCTCTACACGATCCCGTCCTTCGCCAACCCCTCCGGACTGCTGCTGCCCGCCGACCGGCGCGACGCCGTCGCCGCGGTGTGTGAGCGGCACGGCGTGCTGATCGTCGAGGACAACCCCTACGGGCAGATCGCGTTCGACGGCGCCCCCGTCGCCCCGATCGCCGCCGCCCACCGCGAGCGCACCGTGTACTTGGGCACGATGTCCAAGATCTTCTCCCCCGGCGTGCGCGTGGGCTGGGCCCTGGTGCCCGAGGCGCTGCACCGCGAGTTCTACCTCTGCGCGGAGTCGGCGTTCATCCACGCCTCCACGACGTCGCAGATGCTCTCCACCGCCTTCGTCACGGAGTACGACTGGCAGGACCACGTCCGAGGGGTGACGGGCCTGTACCGGAGCCGCGCGCAGGCCCTGCAGGCGGCGATCGCCGAGCACTGGGACCCCGGCTTCACCTTCACGCCGCCGGCGGGCGGGTTCTTCCTCTGGGGCTCCCTGCCCGCGGGCGTGGACGCCGTGGAGCTGATGCATCGGGGCATCGCCGCCGGGGCCGTGTTCGTGCCCGGTGCAGCCTTCACGCCCGTCCCCGGGACGCACTCCACACTGCGCCTGGCCTACTCCTTCGTGGATGAGGAGACACTGGCCGAGGGTGTGCGCCGCCTGGCGCCCGTGGTCAACACCGCCGTGGAGGGGGCGCGGTGAA
Source organism: Micrococcus sp. ACRRV (assembly GCF_022346985.1). Lineage (NCBI taxonomy): Bacteria > Bacillati > Actinomycetota > Actinomycetes > Micrococcales > Micrococcaceae > Micrococcus > Micrococcus sp. ACRRV. The sequence continues at coordinate 7,310 of NZ_JAKRNH010000077.1, read as the reverse complement.
CTGACGTGGCGCGGTGCGGACGCCTCCCGGGGGCCCGGAACACCCGGGGCCGAGTGCGCGTTCCCCGTGGCATGGATGCATCCGACTCCCCGACCACGTTCACCCGGAACGACGCCGCCTCCCGCTATGAGCTCCACGACGCCTCCGGCGGGCTGCTGGCCGCGCTCGACTACCGCGACAACGGCACCGCGGTGTCCCTGACCCGCGCGTTCACGGTGCCGGTGCACCGCCGGCAGGGGCACGCGGCCACGCTCACCGCCGGCGCCGTGGCGGACATCGAGGCCCGCGGCGGGGCGGCCGGCGGCACCACGGTGGTCCCGATGTGCTGGTACGTGGCCCGCTGGTTCGAGGAGCACCCCGAGAAGGCGGGGCTCCTGGACGCGCGGTGAGCGGAGCGCACGACGACGGCCCCGCACCTCGACGGCGGGTGCGGGGCCGTCGCGCGTCGGCGGGCTCAGCCGGCGTCGGGGACGTCGCAGGTCAGCGGGCCTCGCCGAGGCCGAACCGGCGCCGGGCGGCGACCAGTGCGCCGGCCCCGAGGGCCCCGAGGCCGACGGCCCACCAGGCCGCCTCGTCACCGGTCTGCACCTTCCCGGGCACGGCGTGCTCGGCGTCCGGCGCGGTCGGGGCGGGGTCCTCGGCAGCGGCGGGGTCCTCGCCCGCGCCCAGCTGGGCGAGGACGTGCGACTCGACGTAGGGCAATGCGCCCTGCTCGCCGGGGACGACCACGAGTCGGCCGTGCTGGGGCTCCTCCGCGAGCACGGTGACGCCACCGCCGGGGGTGCCGGAGGAGGGGCCGCCCTGGAGGTACACCATCCGGGACCCGGGGGCGGACAGCAGCGTGCGCTCGTCCGCGTCGGGGCGGTAGGCGAAGTCGTAGTCCTGCGGACCGGAGGCCCCACCGGCTCGCCGGGGACGTCGTCGCCCAGGTGTGCGTCGGGGCCGTACACCGCCGAGCCGGTCTCGCGGCCGTCCACGTAGAGGGTGAGGACCACGTGGTCGACGCCCTCGTCGGCCAGCACGCGGCGGGCCCCCACGACGTCCACGACGCCGCGCTCCAGCTCTGAGTCGGAGGGGAACTCGACGTCCGTCTCCAGGCCCCGCTCCCCGGCGATCGGCGTGTCTGCGGCGGAGGTGACGGTGAAGGGGGCCACGGTCATGCGGATCTCGTCGGCGTCGACGTCGTGCTCGGTGTCCACGACGAGGACCGTCGGGTCCCCCGGCACGGTGGTGAACCTGGCGAGGTCCTGGCGAACGCCCCCGGCCTGGGCCCCGGCCGCGCCGGTGTCGGCGTCCCCGCCCGGTCGGCGGGGACGACCCCAGGTTGCGTCCGGCGAGGGGTCTGCACCAGACCTGTGGCCGAGTTGTGCCCGATCCGTTCTCCCTCGTGATCGGCGCGCGGTGATCGGCCCGAGCACCCGCGCCGCCGTCAGTCGACGCTGACGGCCCGGGACAAGGACCCGTCGGCATCGTCCTGCGCCTCCGCGACGTCGTAGCGGCGCCGGACGAACACCTGAAGCTGGGCGGCGACGCCCGCGATCTCCTCGGCGGCGAAGTGGTCGCGTCGCCACACGGCGTGCAGGTGGACCTCCAGACGTCGGCCCCCGGCCCGGATGGGCAGGGGGCGCAGCCCGAAGGCGGGGTCCTCCGTGACGACGGCGACCGCGGTGCCGTTCGCCGCGAGCGCCTGGGCGACGCGGCCGGAGTTGGCCTCCACCACCTGGCGCGGGGCCGCCCCGGCGACCTCGAGCGCGGCGTCGAACACACGGCGGGCCTTGAAGGAGCGGGACGGCAGCACGAGGCGGGCGCCGGCCAGCTCCGCGGCGTCCAGCTCGTCCCGGTCCGCCCAGGGGTGGCCCGGGGCCACGCAGGCCCACACGGGCATGCTCTGCAGCGGCAGAGCGGCGACGTCGTCGGGCGGGGTGGAGGGCAGGACCACCAGGTCCAGGCGCGCGACCGAGTCCTGCAGGGAGTCGTCGAGCTGGGTCTCGGTCACGCGCACGGCGGGGTCGCCCTCCCCCAGCACCGTGAGGAACGGGATCACGACGTCGATGAGGGTGGTGCCGGGCGCCCCGAGGGAGAGCTCCGTCAGCCGCCCCGCCGCGAGGATCCGCGCCGCCTGCCGGGCGTGCGCGTGCGCCGCGAGCAGGCTGCGGGCCACGGGAAGCCATGCCTGCCCCGCCGGCGTGAGCCGCAGCCGCGCGCCCTCGGGCGCGAACAGGGCCAGGCCGAGGTCGCGCTGGAGGCGCTGCAGATGGCGGGTGAGGGCGGACTGGCCGAGGCCGAGTTCGCGTGCGGCGGCCGTGACGGTGCCCTCGTCGACCACCGCCACGAAGGTGCGCAGCAGCGCCGGGTCGAGGAGGTGGTCCAGGTCGAGGGCCCGTCCCCCCGCGGCGATGCTGTCCATGCCTCAAGAGAATAGCCCGCATCCACATTCATCATTGGACGTGATGCCCCCGCCGGCCGGACGATGGAGGCGCGCCCCACAGGGACGCCCCGATCCACCGTCCAAGGAGCCCCCGATGACCTCCCCCGTCACCGCCCCTGAGCAGTCCCGCCACATCGCCACGGAGCTGCCCGGCCCGAAGTCCCGCGAGCTGGCTGCCCGCCAGGCTGACGCCGTGCCCGCCGGCGTCGCCACCACCATGCCGGTGTTCGCCTCCCGCGCCGGTGGCGGCATCATCGAGGACGTCGACGGCAACCGCCTGATCGACCTCGGCTCCGGCATCGCCGTGACCTCCGTGGGCGCCTCCCACCCCAAGGTCGTCGAGGCCGTGCAGGAGCAGGTCGCCGACTTCACCCACACCTGCTTCATGATCACCCCCTACGAGGGCTACGTCGCCGTCGCCGAGAAGCTGGGCGAGAAGGCCCCGATCTCCGGGGAGACCCGCACCGCCCTCTTCAACTCCGGCTCCGAGGCCGTGGAGAACGCCGTCAAGGTGGCCCGCGCCTACACCCGCAAGCAGGCCGTCGTCGCCTTCGACCACGCCTACCACGGCCGCACCACGCTGACCATGTCGCTGACGGCCAAGTCGATGCCCTACAAGCACAGCTTCGGCCCGTTCGCCCCGGAGGTCTACCGCGTGGCCGGCTCCTATCCGCTGCGTGACGGCCTCGACGGCGCCGCCGCGGCGAAGAAGGCCATCTCCGCGATGGAGAAGCAGATCGGCGCCGACAACCTGGCCGCCGTCATCATGGAGCCCCTCCAGGGCGAGGGCGGCTTCATCGTCCCCGCCGAGGGCTTCCTGCAGGCGATCGTCGAGTGGTGCACGGCCAACGATGTGCTGTTCATCGCGGACGAGGTGCAGTCCGGCTTCGCCCGCACCGGCGCCTGGTTCGCCTCCGAGCTGGAGGGCATCGAGCCCGACCTGATGTGCACCGCCAAGGGCATCGCCGGCGGCATGCCGCTCTCCGCGGTCACCGGCCGCGCCGAGGTCATGGACGCCGTGCACCCGGGCGGCCTGGGCGGCACCTACGGCGGCAACCCCGTCGCGACCGCCGCCGCCCTGGCCGTGTTCGAGGCCATCGAGGAGGACGGCCTGCTGCAGGAGGCGCAGATGATCGAGCGCGTCATCCGAGAGCACTTCGAGCAGAACGCCGACGAGCGCATCGCCGAGGTGCGCGGCCGCGGCGGCATGATGGCGATCGAGTTCGTCGACCCCGCCAGCGGCGAGCCCGACGCCGCCCTCACGGGCAAGCTCGCGGCGGCCGTCCGCGCGGCCGGCGTCGTGCTGCTCACCTGTGGCACCTACGGCAACGTCGTCCGCTTCCTGCCCCCGCTGACCATCGGCGAGGAGCTGCTGCGCGAGGGCCTGGCCGAGGTCACCACGGCGCTGCAGTCCGCCTGACCCACGTCCCTGGCCACGAGGGCCTCCGCCGTCCGGCGGGGCCCTCGCGGCGTTCCCGGACCACCGGCGGGCATGACCGCGGCCCTCGTCGAGCGGCCGGGGCGGCGATGCCGCCGGCCGCCGCGTGGACCTCGTGCGATGACCCGCGTCGGGGTCAGCCGTTCCGGGTGGACGCGGCCCCGGTCGTGGACGCGGCCCCGGTCGTGGAGGCGGTCGACGACGCCGCCCCCGGCTGGGCGGACGCGCCCGGCGTGGGCCGGGGGCTGGCCGTGTCCGCCGGCGTCGGCGTCGGCTGGGCGCTCGGGCTCGGGCCGGTGGAGGAGCCGTCCGCGGACGAGCTCGTCGCGGGCGGCGGCAGCGTGGACCACATCTCGTAGAGGGCGGAGGGCGTGTAGTCGACGTTGGCGCCGTCGCCGCCGGCCTGGCTGGGCAGGGAGATCGGGCCCTGGTAGCCGGAGTTGGGGGCCGTGGGCGAGGGCACGGCCGCCACCACGCCGTTCTCGCCGAGCTTCTCGAGGATCCGCTGCATGCGGGGCCGGTCCGCGTCGATCAGGTCCGAGGCGATCTTCTTGGTCTCCTCGTCCGTGCCCTCATCCGACTCCGTGCCGGCCAGACTCACGCCGCCCTGCAGCAGACGGTGGACCTGCAGCAGGTAGATGCGGCCGGCGGCGTCGTCGTCGGCGGTGACGAGGGCGGACTGATCGGAGGCCGTGAGCAGCCCCGCCCGGATGTCGGCGGCGGCCTGCTGACCCTTGGAGGCCTGGATCTCGGAGGGGTCGCCGGTGGGGCGGCCGCTCGGCTTCGTGTCGTCCACCAGGGGCTCGGGGGCGGCGGGCACCTCGAGGCCCCACGCCTGCAGGCGCGAGGACAGGTCGCCGATCCGCTGGTTCGCGACGTCCTTGTGCTGCTGGGCCATGTCCCGCACCTCGCCGTCCATGTCGGGGCGGGAGAGCACGTGGTCCGCCTCCTGGACCACCTGGTACTGGTTCTGCAGGAGCGAGGCGATGAACCGCTGGTCCGCCGCGAGCGGGTCGGCCTTGGTGGCGCTGGGGGTCGCGAGCACACCCTCGAGATAGGTGTTGGACCCGGAGCCGGCGGGCGAGGGCTGGGCCGACGTGCCGCAGCCGGCCAGCACCAGCGAGAGCCCCAGCAGGCCGCCGGCGGCCGCGGACCAGCGCACAGGGCGCACGGGGGCGGTGGCGTCGGTGGCTCGGTTCATGGAAGGCGGTCCTCTCGGGCGGATGACGGGCGCGGCCGGCGGCCCGCGGGACCTCCGGCCCTCAAACGGTACGCGCTCCGGAGCCCGCCTGGGAAACGGCGCGCGGCACGCGGGCCCTTCAGCCGATGCGGGTGGCCTGCGTGACCCAGTTGTTCGTCGACCAGCCGGTCATCCCGGACCCGTCCACCAGGTCGCACGTGATCAGCGTGACCTTGTTGCCCGCCTCGGGCAGCTCCCACGCCCAGGCGTAGTCCGGGCTCTGCGTCAGGTCGTCCTTGTCCATGGAGCGCACGTCGAAGTCCGTGCGGAACTCGGCCTGCGTGCCGTCGTCGTACGTGATCACGACGATCGACCCGGCCTTGAGGGTCTGGAGGTTCCAGAACACGTCCTTCAGCCCGGAGTGGATGACGTGCCCGGCGATCACTCCCGGGTGCGCCGAGCGCTCGCCGGGGGTGGTCGTCCACTGTGGCGGCCCGTACCAGCCGGCCATCTGCGGGTCGGGGTTGAGCTCCCCGTCGTCCCGCGTCTGGACGAGCTCCACCGGCGCGCCGACGACCTGCTCCCCGTCCGCGTAGACGTCGATGTGGACCGGGGCCGCCGTGATGCGCTCCCAGGAGGCGGCCGGCTTCGTCATGCGGGAGTCCGTGCCCGTCGGGGTCGCGGACGACGACGCCGTGGCGGTCGAGGACGCGGCCCCCACGGCGGGAGCGGCCGCCTCGGTCGACGCGGGCGTGGTCGAGGACGTCGGCGACGCCGGCGTGGTCGTCGAGGACGTCGGCGACGCCGGCGTGGTCGTCGAGGACGTCGGCGACGCCGGCGTGGTCGTCGACGCCGCGGCCGAGGACGCTGAGGTGGCCGCGGGCACGGATGGGCCGGCCGACGCGGAAGCGGACGTCGAGGAGGGGGATCCCGTGGCGGCGGAGGGGGTGGAGGACGCCGTCGAGGCGCGGGCGGAGACCGTGGGCGCGGCGCTGATCGGCACGTCCCCGAAGGCGAACATCCCGCGGAGGGCGAAGGCGCCCACGCCGAGGCAGATCAGCAGGAGCAGCGCCCAGACGGCGCGCTTGACGGTGGTGCTCATGGCTTCCCTCCTGGGTCCTCGGACCCGTGCTCAGGCGCCGACCGGGGGCGGACCGTCTTCGGCCCGCCCCCGCTCGACGATGGACTCGACGGTCAGCGTGCCATGCCCGGGCGGCGACGCGCGGCCACGAGGGCCCCGGCGCCGAGGGCGGCCGCACCGGCCAGCCACCAGATGGGCTCGCCGCCGGTCTGGACCTTGCCGGGCCTGGTGTGCTGCTCGGCCGGGACGGTCGTCTCCGGGACGGTGGTCTCCGGGACGGTGGTCTCCGGGGCCGGGGGCAGCGCTCCCATCTGCTGGAGCATGGCGGCGATCGCGGGGTCCTCGACGTCCAGGGGCATGCCGCCGAGGACGCCGTCCTGGGCGTCGGGGGCACCCGCCGCGGCCGCGGGGAGCTCCTGGCCGACGTGGACCGTCACGGTGGGCAGGTGGGCCACGTGGTCGCTGGTGAGATCCAGGGAGAAGGTGTCCGTGCCGGTGAAGCCGGCGTCGGGCACGTACCAGGTGCGCACGGACAGGTCCTCGCGGTCGCGGAAGGTGACCACCGTGCCATGGGCGGCCTCCGTCGTGACGAACGGGTGCACGTTGTCGAAGAGGGCGGGGTCCACCGGGTAGCGGACCTCCATCGCCCGCACGCCGGGGGCCATGACGACGTCGGTGCTCCACGACAGCGGCATGTCCCCGAGCACGGCACGCACCGGGCCGGGAGCGGCGACGAGCGCGCCGCCCGTGGCGTCGGCGAGGTCGGCGTCGGGGCCGACGACGAGCGCCATGTCGAGCTCCTCCTGGTCGCCGGAGAACACGTGGTAAACGACGGTGCCGGTGCCGGCCTCGCCCAGGATTCGGCGGGTCTCCAGGACGTCGATCGTGCCGCCGTCGAGGACGTCGACCGCGGTGAAGGGGACCGCCGCAGCCGGGCCGGTCGGCGTGCCCTCGGCGTCGGAGGGGGAGACGGTCACCGTCAGGTCGGCGGGGTCGAAGCCGTAGAAGGTCTGGAAGGTCGCCTCGTCGACGGACTCGGGGTCCATGCCGAAGAAGAGGCCGTGCGGGTAGCCGTGGTCATCGGTCCAGTCGTAGGCCTGCTCAGCGGAGGCCGGGGCAGCCAGGGCGGCGGCGGCCAAGCCGGAGGCGAGGACGGCGGCGGCGAGGCGGGGGGCGCGGGAGG
>NZ_JAKRNH010000076.1:0-11429 GCF_022346985.1 Micrococcus sp. ACRRV | reverse complement strand
GTCAGAGGGCGGGCAGGGTCGCGGCGGCGCGCCCGGCCATGGGTGGGTGACGCGGCCCACAGTGCACCACGAGGGCGCCCACCACGGCACCGGCGGAACCCCCGGCGGTCACCAGGGGTTCCACCGGTGGAAGCGAGGCTCAGGCCTTCACGTAGGGCGGGAAAAGGACGGGCGTGGCCAGCGGCTGGCCCTCCGGGTTCATGTCGATCCCGAGGTCGCGGGCCCAGACGATGCGGGTGGCGCCGGCGTACACCGACGCGTTGCGCTCGTCGAGCTCGAACACGCGGGCGCCACGCAGGGTGTGCTGGTCCCAGGTGCCGTCGTTGAGGCCGTAGGGGTCGAAGCCGGTGCCGGGCGCGTAGCCGAGCTCCACGCCGTAGTAGTCGCCGGTGTAGGTGTTGACGTGGTCGTGGCCGCAGTAGATGCCCTTGACCTCACCGCGCTCCTTGACGGAGGCGTAGATGCCGGAGTTGACCAGGCCGTGGTAGACGTCCTCGTGCTTGACGCCGGTGATGCGGTGGCGGCGGACGGCCTCGGCGTGGTCGGAGGCCTCCTCGACGGCCTGGGAGGCGTGCCACATCATCTCGTGCTCGAACGTGGGGATGTGGAAGAACATGAGACCGGGGGTGCGCCTGCCGAAGCGAGCCTCGGTGGCGGCGGAGGCGTCCTCGTACCAGCGGATCTGGGCCGGGCGGATCCAGTCGTAGGACTTCAGGCCGTCCGTGGACTGACCGTGGGTGTCCGCCTCGGAGGCGTAGCGGCCGGAGTCCAGCAGCCAGATCGCGAAGGCCGGGGCGGCGCCGCGGGAGCCGCGCACCAGGATCTGCGCGTTGGTGTGGCCGGGGACACCGTCCATCTTCGGCGGGTTCACGTTGTGCTTGTACTGGCGCACGAACTCGAGGAGGCGATCCTCGGTCATGGAGGTGCCGTGCTCCTCGACGGAGTCCTCGTCGTGATTGCCGAAGGTGACGGCCCACTTCACGCCACGGGACTCCATCGGGGAGACGAAGTTGTTCAGCCCCTGCTTGACCTGGACGTCGGTGGTGGGTGAGCCGTCGATGACGTCGCCGTTGATCAGGGCGAAGTCGGGCTTCTCCTGATCGAGCACCTTCCCCATGAACTCGATGGTGCGGCGGTCGGCGGCGTGCCCGCCCTGCGTGTCATTGAACTGGACGATCTTCATGCGACGCGTGGCGCCGAACGCCAGCGGCATGGAGGCGCCCTGCGGGTGGCGCCCACCACGGGCCTCGGCCGGGACGGCCTGCGCGGCGGTGCCGGCGATCACGCCGGCGGCGGCCAGCGCTCCCCCGGCGAGCACGCCGCGGCGGGAGGGAGCGGTCGAGGTGGAGTGGGTCTCGGACATGGGGCGGTTCCTTCCGTCGATGCGGCGACGGCGTGCCCGCCACCGCGCCCGACGGTAGGAGCGGGAGGTTGCCCGGCCGTGACCGGGCCGTGGCGGGCACCCGGACGGTGCGGTGAACGGTTGCCGCGCGGGTGGCGAAAGGTGGACGGAGGCGCCACGCCGTGACCACGTCGACGGTGACGCCCTGTGGACGGACACAGCGGACCGGGCCGGTCTGTGCCTAGACTGCGCCTGGGCGTCACCGTCACGGGGACGCCACCCGCTGTGGGATCAGCGGGGACGCCCGAGGACGTCTTCCTGAGGAGGGGACCATGACCCTGCCCGCACCCCGGCGCACCCTGCGACGCCGTCGACTCGCCCGGACGGGCGCCCTGAGCGGCGCCCTGAGCGGCGCCCTGCTGCTGGCCCTCACCGCATGCGCCGGCGGCGGTGCGGACTCCGGCGCGTCGTCCGCGTCCACCACTACGACGGCGCCCGCCGCCTCGTCCACGTCCGCGGCGGCGTCGAGCTCCACCGGCGGGGCGTCGGCATCGGCGTCGGACGCAACGACCACTGGCGCAGCCGGTGAGTACGTGCCGGCCTCCTCGAAGGGGCCCGCGCAGAACGTCCCGAAGCCGGTCATGCCCGCCGCGGTGAAGGAGAACACCCCCGAGGGAGCCGAGGCCGCGGTGAAGTACTGGTGGGAGGCGGTGAACTACCTGCAGCAGACGAATGATCCGGAACCGCTGAAGTCGATCTCGATGGAAGAGTGCAATTTGTGCTCCGCTCACATCAAGACAATCAAGCGCATCTATGGCGATGGCGGATGGGCCACCGGGGAAAACTTCGCGGTCAATTCTGTTTCCATGGAAAAGAAGAAAGACTTCACTCTGGCGACAGTTGCCATCTCGACCGATGACTCCGCCACCTTCAACGCCGACGGCGTGAAGGTCGACCAAGCTCCTGCTGACGCCGGCACGGATGCACCGTGGGGTGTCCTCCTAAAATTTGACTCCAACAAGGGTCAATGGGTGGTCCGGGAGGCGGAATATGACTTCCAGGAGGGGTGACTTCCCCGCATGCATGGCGGTCTTGTTTGCGCTTATTTTTCTTGTCTCCGCAGTCACTTTAGTGACTCCTTCCCAGGCGCATGCCAGCAGCTGCGACACCGCGGGGCGCAAGGCCCAGCTGACCGACGACTCCTTGATAGTGGGCCAGCGTTGTCATAAATCGAGCATCGCCGAAATCGTTGGGGATGGCCTTGCCGACGACCAGGAGAAATCTGTCAAGGCGACATCACCCACCACCAAGGTCACCACCCTCCAGAACGCCTGCTATGAGAACCTTCCCGAGCCGGGCTTCGAGAACTGCGCCACCCAGCAGGAGCTCATCTGCGGGGACCAGAACGTGGCCTGGCTGCAGCCGAGCACCAAGGACACCGCGCGTCCGGAGGACGCCCCCGTCAAGGGGGACGCCTTCTGCGCCGACGGATCCGCCGCCCCGTCCGCGCCACCGCAGCCGTCCCGCCCGGCCGTGAGCATCGACGACATGGGCGAGGTGATCGCCCCCGAGCCCCGGATCCTCGCCGACACGGACGGGCGCGGCGTGCGCAACGCCGAGACGAACTTCTACTCGCCCGAGGCTGTCCGCCACGAGACCGCCGTCATCGACGGCGTCTCCGTGGAGATGCGCCTCACCCCGGTGTCCTTCATCTGGGACTACGGGGACGGCACCGCGCCGGTCACCACGGACGTCGGAGGCAATCCGCAGGACGGGTTCGACGTCCGGACGCCCACCAGCCATGTCTACGACGAGACCGGCACCTACGAGGTCACCCTCACCACGGTCTACACCGGTGAGATCCGCTATCCCGGACAGGGTTGGGAAGCCGTCCCCGGCACCATCCGGCGCACCGCCACACCCGTGACCGCAGACATCTGGACCACGTCCACACGCAACGTCGCCGACGACTGCTCCGCCGACGCCTCCGCCTGGGGCTGCGCCGGTCCAGTCGAGGCGCCGAACGGCGGCTGACGCCGCGGGCCCGTCGCCACAGCCACGGGCCCGGACCGCGAGCGCGATCCGGGCCCGTGGGCAACCCCTCCGGGAGACCTGCTCAGAGCAGGGCGTCCTGGACCTCGGCCGGCGGTGCGATGAGCTCCGGGCCGTTGTTCCGCACGTTCCCCACGGCCCGGCCCACCGGGCGCAGCTCCCAGCCGCGGGCGACGTCGTAGGCCTGGGCGGTCATCTCGTCCACCAGGGCGGCGGCCTCGTCGGCGGAGCCGAGCTTGTCAGGACTCAGCCAGGAGTCCATCGCGGCGGGCCCCATGGGCATGGGCAGGCGGTCATGCAGGTCGGCGAGTTCACCGAGCACGCCGGGCTCGTCGTCGGCCGGGGACGGCATGGTCAGGATCGTGGTGGAGAGCACCCACGGATCGTCCCCGCGGGCCTCGGCACCGGCATCCTTCCACCACTCGTAGAGCCCGGCGAACCAGATCACGGGGCCCTCGCCGTCGCCGCCGCCGGCCGGGTGGACGTAGAACGGCTGCTTCACCGCGGCCTTGCCGTCCGGCCCCGTGGACCCCGGTTCGGGCGCCTTCCACTCGTAGTAGCCCTCCACGGGGACGGCGCAGCGGCGAGCGCGCACGGCCGAGCGGAACGTCGGCTTCGACGTGACGGTTTCGGACCGGGCGTTGAACGCGCGGGACCCCACGGACAGCTCCTTGGCCCACGTCGGGACCAGGCCCCAGCGGGCGACGTGCAGCTCCCGGCGCACGACGCCGGCGTCCTCGCGCTCCAGGAGGATCGGGACGTCGGCGGTCGGCGCGACGTTCCAGTTCGGGCGCAGCTCCAGGCCCTCCTCGGGGAGCAGGCCCCCGCCGAGGGCCACCAGGTCACCGGCCGCGCGGGCCATCACATACCGTCCACACATGCGCCCGAGTCTAGGCACGGGGCCGCGACGCCCTCGCTGTCCGTGCCGCGCACGAAGACATGTGACACGCCGTGCACATCCCGCACGAAAACGGGCAACACGCCGTGCGTCTCGCGCACGAAAACGGGGGCAGGAGCCGATGTGGACGGGGAGCTCTCCGCGCCTCACGGGCTGTCCCGCCCGGCACGGCGTGATGGGATGGATCCACCAACGGACATCCCCACGACATCCAGGAGGAACAACGTGTCCCAGAAGGTCCGCGGCGTCGTCGCCATGGCGAAGGACGCCCCCGTCAGCATCGAGACCATCGTCATCCCCGATCCGGGACCCGGCGAGGCCGTCGTCGACATCAAGACCTGCGGCGTCTGCCACACGGATCTGCACTACGTGCAGGGCGGCATCGGCGACGAGTACCCGTACCTGCTCGGCCACGAGGCCACGGGTGTGGTCTCCGCGATCGGCGAGGGCGTCACCCACGTGGAGGTCGGCGACACCGTCATCCTGAACTGGCGCGCCGTCTGCGGCGAGTGCCGCGCCTGCAAGAAGGGCGAGCCCAAGTACTGCTTCAACACGCACAACGCGTCGCAGAAGATGACCCTCGAGGACGGCACCGAGCTCTCCCCCGCCCTGGGCATCGGCGCGTTCGCAGAGAAGACCCTCGTCCACGCCAAGCAGTGCACCAAGGTCGACGGCGTGGACTCCACCGAGGAGCAGGCCGCCGTGGGCCTACTGGGCTGCGGCGTCATGGCCGGCATCGGCGCGGCCATCAACACCGGCGAGGTCAAGCGCGGTGAGTCCGTGGCCGTGATCGGCTGCGGCGGCGTCGGCGTGGCCGCGATCGCCGGGGCGAAGCTCGCCGGCGCCACCACGATCATCGCGGTGGACATCGACGCCAAGAAGCTCGCGAAGGCCGAGGAACTCGGCGCCACCCACACCGTGAACTCGAAGGACGAGGACCCCGTGGAGGCCATCCGCGCGGTGACCGGCGGCTTCGGCGCCGACGTGGTCATCGAGGCGGTCGGCCGCCCGGAGACCTATGAGCAGGCGTTCTACGCCAGGGACCTGGCCGGCCGCGTCGTCCTGGTGGGCGTGCCCACCCCTGGCATGGAGCTGCAGCTGCCCCTGCTGGAGGTCTTCGGTCGCGGCGGCGCGCTGAAGTCCTCGTGGTACGGCGACTGCCTGCCGGAGCGTGACTTCCCGATGCTCGTGGACCAGTACCGTCTGGGCCGCCTGCCGCTGGACGAGTTCGTCACGGAGACCATCGCCCTGGACGAGGTGAACGAGGCCTTCGAGACGATGAAGTCCGGCGACGTCCTGCGCTCGGTGGTGGTGCTCTGATGGCGCGCATCGATCACCTGGTCACCTCCGGCACGTTCTCCCTGGACGGGGAGACGTTCGACGTGGACAACAACGTGTGGATCGTCGGCGGCGCGGAGCAGTGCGTCGTCATCGACCCGGCCCACGACGCCTCGGCCGTCTGGAAGAAGGTGAACGGCCGCCAGGTGCTGGCGATCGTCCTCACCCACGGCCACGACGACCACATCCGCCAGGTCCAGGAGTTCCGCCAGATGGTGGACGCTCCCGTGCTGCTCCACCCCGCCGACCGCATGCTCTGGGACGACGTCTTCCCCGACGAGGAGCCCGACGGCGCGCTCGCCGAGGGCGATGTCCTGCGCGTGGCCGGCGTCGAGCTGCGGGTGCTGCACACCCCCGGTCACTCCCCCGGCTCGGTCTGCCTGTACGCGCCCGCCCTGGGTGAGGCCGGCGACGACGGCGCCCCGACCGGCGTCGTGTTCTCCGGCGACACCCTGTTCCAGGGCGGGCCCGGCGCCACCGGCCGCTCGTACTCGGACTTCGACACGATCATCGAGTCCATCCGCGAGCGCCTGTTCCCGCTGCCGGAGGCCACCGTGGTCCACACCGGCCACGGCGACTCCACCACGATCGGCACGGAGAAGCCGCACCTGCAGGAGTGGATCGACCGCGGCCACTGAAGACGCGCCGAGGTGGGGAAGAATGGTCCCCCGTGACCATCCTCCCCGCCTCGCCCCCTCCCTCCGTGATCCTGCTCGGCGGCGCGTCGGGCTCCGGCAAGTCCTACCTGGCCCGGCGCCACGGCCGGCCCCACCTCTCGCTCGATGCGTTCTACCGTGAGCAGTCCGACGACGGCGCCGCGGGCGGGCCCGGCCCCGTGTTCCCGCGCACCCCGTACGGCGAGATCGACTGGGACCACCCCGGAACGTGGGATGAGCAGGCGGCCGTGGACGCCGTCGTCGAACTGCTCGAGGAGGGCGCCACGCGCGTGCCCGACTACGACATCTCCACGTCCTCCGTCCGCGGGCACAGCACCGTCGCGCTCGAGCCGGGCGGGGTGATCGTGGCGGAGGGCATCTTCGCCGAGCGCATGCCCGCCGCCCTGGACCGGGCCGGGGTCGGCTACGCGGCCTGGTACATCGACCAGGCGCGGACCACGACGGCGGCCCGCCGGTTCGTGCGCGACGTCGCCGAGCGTCGCAAGCCGGTGCCGTTCCTCGTGCAGCGGGGCTGGTCCCTGTATCGGACGGACGCGGCGCGCCGGGCGGCGGCCGTGGCGGCCGGCTTCACCCCGCGGCGCAAGCGGGAGATCATCGCCGACCTCACGGCCTGACGGCCCGCCCGCAGCCGGGCCGCCCGTGCCCTCAGCCGGAGGTGCCCGCGCCGAGGACGGCGAGCTGCTCGTCCACGACCTCGAGACCGGCGGCCGCGGCCCACGCCGCGTACTCCTCCCGCAGGGCCGCGGCGAACGCGGGCACGCTCGCGCCGGGGCGCACGTCCTCGGCCGCGCCCGCCGTGCGGGGGTCCATGTCCAGGCCGAGCTCCCGGTAGACGTCGACGAGCACGGCCCGCAGCGGGGCGGGGTCGGACACCACCACGTGGGTGGAGAACAGGAACGCCCCCTTCACCACGCGCTGCGCGGAGCCGGCCAGCTTCACCGGGTAGGCCGGCGCAGGACCCTGCACGGAGAACTCTCCCGGGCAGTACTCCCCCGGGATCTCGCCCACGGAGGCGGGCACGTCCATGCGCGCGAACGCCCGCACGAACAGGTCGGCGAACTCGGCGAACCGGGCCTGCTGCGTGAGCGCGGCGTCCTCCTGCTGGCTCAGGTGGTCCACCACCAGGCAGCCGTGGTGGTAGGCCGCCGCCCGTCCGCCGGCCCGGCGCACCGCCGGCTCGAAGCCGTGGGCCCGGGCCGCCGCGGCCGCGGCCTCGAAGCCGGGCAGCCGCGCGTCGCGCTGGCCGAACGCGACCGTCGGTTCGGGCACGTAGACGCGGATCAGGTCGTCGAGGGCCCTCCCCTCGGCCGCGGCGGCGCGGAAGACGGCCAGCTCGCCCATGGCCCAGTCGAGGTCGTCGGCGGCCCCGAGGGTCCGTTCCTGCACGGCCCAGCGCAGCCGGGGAGCTGCGCTCACAGGCCGCCCTCGACCGGCCAGGAGCGCAGGGTGAGGGTCTGCTCGACGTGGGCGAACGGGCCGTCGTCGTCGTGGAGGACGGTGCTGGTCAGGCCCACGCCGTCCGGGCCCACCGTCACCTGCCCCGCGAGGCCGAGCCAGGGGCCGGTGGGCTCGCGGTACAGGTGGATCTGCAGGTCCACGTTGGGGAAGAACCACCCGCCCGGCTTCGCCGGCAGGGCCGGGGCGATCCCGTTGGCCGCGTCGGTGAGGCTGATCAGGCGCACCAGGTCGCTCGTGCTCTCCCCCGCCACCATCTCGCGGTCCGTGGTGAGCCACACCCGGCCGTGGCCCGGCCCGTGGCCGGGCAGGATGACGCCGTCGAGGGAGGCGATGTACCCGCCTCCCCATCCGTGGAGCGCGTTGTGCGCCTGCGCCTGCGCGCGCGGCGGGAGGGGTTCGTCCGGCAGCTGGGCGACGGCGGAGGTGTCCGAGGTGGACAGCAGCCAGGCCCGCAGGGTCAGCACGGTGCGGCCCCGGGCGTGGAGCACAGACTCGACGAGCTCGATGGTGCGGCCCGGACGCAGGGTGCGCGTGACCACCTCGAGCTCGCCCGACCAGAGCGTGCCCAGGATGTCGTAGGAGAGCCGTCCCACCCGCAGCCCGGGGGTGGTCTCGTGCGCGGCCACCTCGTGCAGCAGCAGCCCGGACACCGCGGCCATGTGCATCTCCTCCTGCCGCCACGCGCCCTGGGCGTGCACGGTGGAGCGCACGCGGGAGGTGCGGACGCCGTCGGCGTCCACGGTGGGCTCGCCGAGGCGGACGTAGAAGGCCAGGGGATCGTCGGCGACGGAGGTCGCGGGGGTGGAGGTGATGTCGGTCATGGGCCGAAGTCTGCCAGAACGACGACGACGGCCGGTGACGTCCCCGCGGGGATGTCACCGGCCGTCGTGGCGTGGGCCGAGCCGGGGTTCAGCGGCGCATGACCTTGCGGGCGATGCCGTTGCCGATCAGCTGCAGCGCCTGGACGAACACGATCACCACGATCACGGCCAGCCAGGTGACCTCCGGACGGAACCGGTTGTAGCCCTCCACGATGGCGAAGTTGCCGACGCCGCCGCCGCCGATGATGCCCGCCATCGCGGACATGTCCACGAGGGAGATGATCACGAACGTGAAGCCGAGGATCAGCGGGCCGAGGGCCTCGGGCAGCACCACGGTGCGCACGATCCGCATGCGGGAGGCGCCCATCGCGCGGGCGGCCTCGATCACGCCGGGGTCGAGGGAGACGAGGTTCTGCTCCACGATGCGGGCGATGCCGAACGTGGACGCCCAGATCATGCAGAACACCACGGCGGTGTTGCCGATGCCGCTGCCGAGCACCGCGATGGTCAGCGGCTGCAGGGCGGCGATGAGGATGACGAACGGGATGGGCCGGATCAGGTTCACGACGAAGTTCGTGACCAGGTAGACGGCACGGTTGGCGAAGATGCCGCCCGGACGCGTGGTGTAGAGGACGAGCCCGACCAGCAGGCCGAGGATGCCGCCGAGGATGAAGGCCGAGCCGACCATGTAGAGGGTGTCCCCCACGGCGGTCATCAGCTCGGGGCCGTAGTACCCCCAGTCGAGGTTCTGGAATCGGTCGATCACTGGTGCACCTCCTGCACGTCCCCGGCGCCGGCCAGGTCCGCGACGAACGCGTCCACCGCGGCGGCCTCGCCCGTGAGCGCCACGGTGAGCAGGCCGTACGCGGAGTCCTTGGTGGCGGACATGCCGCCGTGGACGATCTCGAAGCCCACGCCGCGCGTCGAGGCGGTGCCGAGCACCGCCGAGACCGCGGCGGAGTCCTTGAGCGAGACCATGATCAGCCGACCCTCGGTGCGCGCCCGGATGCGGGCCACCTCGTCGGCATTCGGCCGGTCCTTGAGCGCCGTGGCCACGAAGGACGCAGCGTCGGCGGAGTGGGCGGGCCGGGAGAAGAGGTCGTAGACCTTGCCGGTCTCCACCACGCGGCCGGTGTCCATCACGGCGACACGGTCGGCGATCGAGCGGATGACCTCCATCTCGTGGGTGATGGCCACGATCGTGACCCCCAGCTCCTCGTTGACGCGGCGGAGCACGGAGAGCACCTCGTGCGTCGTCGAGGGATCCAGGGCGCTGGTGGCCTCGTCCGCGAGCAGGATCTCCGGCTCGGCGGCCAGGGCGCGGGCGATGCCGACGCGCTGCTTCTGGCCGCCCGAGAGCTGCTCCGGGTAGTGCTTGGCCTTGTCCGCCAGGCCGACGAACTCCAGCAGCTCCGCCACACGAGCGCGGCGCGTGGACCGCGGCCAGCCGGCCGTGTCCAAGGCGAACTCGATGTTCCCGGCCACCGTGCGGGAGGTCAGCAGGTTGAACTGCTGGAACACCATGCCGATGCGGGTGCGCAGCGGACGCAGCTTCGCCTCGGAGAGGTGGGAGACCTGCTGGCCCAGCACCGTGACGGTGCCCGACGTCGGCTTCTCCAGCCCGTTGATCATGCGGATCAGGGTGGACTTGCCGGCGCCGGAGAAGCCGATCACACCGAAGACCTCGCCGCGGTTCACGGTGAGCGAGACGTCGTCCACGGCTGTGACGCCGCGGCCCTTCTTGGCGGCGTAGACGCGGCTGACGTGGTCGAAGACGATGACCGGCTCCCCCGGGGCGCCCTCAGAGTGGCGCCCCGGGGTGACCGCGTCACGGTCGGACGAATGGGAACCTGCCATGGATCAGGCGCCCTGCTTCGCGATCGCGTCCTGGTACTGCTTCAGGGTCTCGTCGATCTGGGCGGCGTCGAGCTGCACCGGCACGCTGGTGCCGGAGGAGAGCTTCGCGGACTCGTCCAGCACGGCCTGCTCGTGGTACAGGGCCGCGATCTTCTTGTAGGTCTCGTTCTCGCGGTCCGCGCGGCGCACGGCGAAGCCGTTGACGAACGGCTTGGCGGAGTCGGCCTTGGGGTCGTCCTTGAACAGGGCGGTGTTCGTGTCGATGCCGGCGTCCGCCGAGAACGTGTTGTTGATGACCGAGCCCTGGACGGACTCGAGCGCGTTCACGGTCTGCTGGGCGGCCACGGTCTGGACCTTCACGGTGGAGGCGGCCTCGTCGATGTCCTTGGGCTCCGGGCGGATGGTCTCGTTGGACAGCTTCAGCAGGCCGGCGGCGACGAGCACGTTGATGGCACGGGCCTGGTTCACGGTGTCGTTCGGGATGGCGACGGTGTCGCCCTTCTGGAACTCGGAGACGTCCTTGTACTTCTTGGAGTACAGGGGCAGCGGGATGATCTCGGTGGTCCCGATCAGCGTCAGGTCCTTGCCGGAGGCCTGGTTGTAGTCGGCCAGGTAGGCGATGTGCTGGAACCAGTTCATGTCGATGTCGCCGTTGTCCAGCGCCGGGTTCGGCTGCGTGTACTCCGTGAAGTTGCGGATCTCGACGTCGATGCCGTGCTTCTCCTTGGCGAGCTTCACCAGGGCGCGGTGCGTCTCGTTCTCGGACACGACGCCGATGCGCACGGTCTGGGCGCCGTCGTCGCCCTTCTTCTCGGCCTGCGAGTTGCAGGCGGTCAGGGCGAGCGCGCCGACGGCGGCCAGGGACAGGCCGGCGAAGGAGCGGCGGGAGATGTTCGAGGGGGTCGTCATGGGGTTCTCCTTGGAGGACGGTGCGAGGCCGCCGGCGCGGGTGGGCACGGCGGGTGCGGAACGGTGCGGGGTGGGCC
>NZ_JAKRNH010000075.1:0-11526 GCF_022346985.1 Micrococcus sp. ACRRV | reverse complement strand
ATAAGAGACAGCCCGGCGACGTCGCCCCCGAGTTCACGCTGCAGGACCAGGACGGCCGCCCCGTCTCCCTGCGGGACTCGGCGGGCAAGTCCACGATCGTGTACTTCTACCCGGCCGCCTCCACCCCCGGGTGTACCACGCAGGCCTGCGACTTCCGCGACAGCCTGGCCTCGCTGACGGCCGCCGGCTACCGCGTGCTCGGGATCTCCCCCGACCCCATCGGCAAGATCATCCGCTTCGCCCAGAACGAGGGCCTGACCTTCTCCCTGCTCTCCGACGAGGACCACGCCGTGGCCGCCGCCTACGGCGCGTGGGGCGAGAAGAAGAACTACGGCCGCACCTCCGAGGGGCTGATCCGCTCGACCGTCGTCGTCGGCCCCGACGGGAAGGTCACCCTGGCCCAGTACAACGTGAAGGCCACCGGCCACGTGGCGCGCCTGCGCCGCGAGCTCGGCCTCGACGACTGACCCCGGCCCCGGCCCGCGCCGCGCGATAGGATCGGGACTCGCCCCGCACCGAGGGGCGAGATGCGGGCGTGGCGGAACTGGCAGACGCGCTGGATTTAGGTTCCAGTGTCCGAGGACATGGGGGTTCGAGTCCCCCCGCCCGCACCCACGCGGCCGCCCCCGGCGTCCGCCCGCCGTCCGAGACCCGCCGAGGAGGAGCCCGTGGACGCCAGCCGCCGCTCGGTCCTGAGCCTCGGCCTCGCCGGTCTGGGCCTCGGACTGTCCGCCTGCGGCGCGGGCCGCGCCACGCCCGCGTCCTCCTCCTCGTCCGCCGCCTCCGCACCGGCCGTCCGACCCCTGGTGCTGGGCGCGCCGGGGCGGCCGCTCACCCGCACTCCCGCCCTCGCCTGGGACACCGAGTCGCTGCGGCTCATCGCGCAGGTCCTCGAGCCCCTGCTCGGCGTCGACCAGGACACCGGCGCCCCCACCCCCCTCCTCGCCGAGCACCGCGAGTCCGAGGACGGGCTCACGCACACGTTCGTCCTCACCCCCGACCTGCGCTTCAGCGACGGCGTCGCGTGCGACGCGGACGCCGTCGTCGCCAACCTGCGGCGCTGGTCCGAGGGCGAGCCCGCCGAGGCGGCGGCCATGCCCTCCCCGTTCGTGGCGGCCTTCGGGGGCCTGGCCGGGGAAGACTCCACGGCGTTCCGCGACGCGACGGCCGCCGACGCCCGCACCGTGCACCTGCGCCTGCGCCGCCGGCTGCGCCACCTGCCGGCCGCCCTGGCGTCGCCGCGCTTCGCGATCTCCTCCCCCGCCTCGTGGAAGCGCACCCAGGACGTCGACGGCGCGCCCGTGGCCACCCCCGCCGGGACCGGGCCCCACCGGTGGGCGGACCCCGCCGAGTCCGTCGAGGTCCTCGAGCCCCTGGGCGGCACCGGACCCGCCACCGTCCTGGTCCCGAACGAGCACGCCCGGGCGGGCCTGCCCACGCCGCCGACCGCCGTCGTCCACTCGTGGGGACGCGCGTCCACCCGGCTGCGGGAGCTGCGGCGGGGGAACGCGGACGTCATCGACGTCGTCGCGCCGGGCCAGCTGAGGCCCCTCGTGGAGGCCGGCACGCAGGTGCTCCCCCGCGACCCCTTCTCCGTGCTGTACCTCGGCATGAACCTGGACCACCCGCTGCTGCACTCCCTGTATCTGCGGCAGGCCGTGGCCTACGCGGTGGACCGGCCGCGCCTGGCGTCGTCCGACGTGTTCCTGCAGGGCACGTCGCTGGCCCACGACCTCGTGCCCCCCGCCCTCGGCGTCGCCGTCGAGGACGGGCCGCGCTACGACGTCGACCCGGCGCGCGCCCGCCGGCTCCTGGAGCTGGCCGGCTACCGCGGCGAGCCGCTGGAGTTCCTCTATCCGTCGGGGCACGCCTGGCCGTCGCTGCCCGAGCCCGAGCGCGTGTTCGCCATGGTCTCCTCCGACCTGGGCGTGGTCGGCCTGCGGGTGGTGCCCGTCCCCGTGCCCGCGGACCAGGACTACCGGCGGGCCGTGCTGGGCAGGAGGGGCCGCGCCCTCCACCTGATGGGCCGCGACGGCCACTACCGGGACCCCCATGCGTTCCTCGAGCCGTTCGCCCGCTCCGCCCGCACGGAGACGGGCTACGTCAACGCCGCGCTCACCGCGGACGTGGACGCCGCCGCCTCGGAGACCGACGACGAGCGCCGCCGCGAGCTGCACCGGCGCGCCGGGCGCACCCTGCTGCTCGACCTGCCGGCGCTGCCGCTGGTCCACCCGATCTCCGCCCTGGCCACGGGCCCCCGGGTGGCCTCCTACCCCACCTCCCCGCAGCTCGACGAGCCGCTCGCCCAGGTGCGCCTGGCCGACTCCTGAGCCCTCGCCCCGGGTCATCGCGGGGCACCGGCCGGGAGTAGACTCAGCGCCCGAGGCACCGGTGTGTGGATCCCGCCGGACGGGGTCCGCCGGTGCACGATCCTCGCCCTCGAGCACCAGGAGCACATCGTGTCCACCCCCACGTCCACCACCCACGACGTCGTCCTGATCGGCGGCGGCATCATGAGCGCCACCCTCGGCGTCATGCTGCAGAAGCTCGAGCCGTCGTGGTCGATCGCCCTCTACGAGAACCTCGACCAGTCCGGCCTGGAGTCCTCCGACCCGTGGAACAACGCCGGCACCGGCCACGCCGCCCTGTGCGAGCTGAACTACTCGCCCCTGGGCAAGGACGGCAAGGTGGACACCGCCAAGGCCAAGGGCATCAACGAGCAGTTCTGGATCACCCGCCAGTTCTGGTCCTCCCTCGTGAAGGACGGCACGCTCGCCGACCCGAAGAACTTCATCAACCCGCTGCCCCACATGTCCTTCGTGGTGGGCGACGCGCACGCGGACTACCTGAAGACCCGCTACGAGGCGATGTCCGCCGAGCCCCTGTTCGCGGACATGGAGCACACCGAGGATCCGGACGTCATCGGCGAGTGGGCCCCGCTGCTCATGGACGGCCGCACCGGCACCGAGCGCCTGGCCGCCTCGCGCGTGCCCACCGGCACCGACGTGGACTTCGGCTCCCTGACCCGCCAGCTGGTCACCGCCCTCGCCGCCGGCGGCGCCGACGTGCGCTTCGGCCACAAGGTCACCGGCCTGTCCCGCGGCACCGACGGCCGCTGGGACGTCACCGTCAAGAACAAGGCCGCCGGGACCGAGGTGCGCGACCGCGCCCGCTTCGTGTTCGTGGGCGCCGGCGGCGGCGCCCTGGGCCTGCTGCAGAACTCCGGCATCCCGGAGATCAAGGGCTTCGGCGGCTTCCCCGTCTCCGGCCAGTTCCTGCGCTGCACCGACGAGAAGGTCGTCAACCAGCACATGGCCAAGGTCTACGGCCAGGCCGCCGTGGGCGCCCCGCCCATGTCCGTGCCGCACCTGGACACCCGCTTCGTCAACGGCAAGCGCTCCCTGCTGTTCGGCCCGTACGCCGGGTTCTCCACCAACTTCCTCAAGTCCGGCTCCTACCTGGACCTGCCGCTGTCCATCCGCCCGCACAACCTGCCGACGATGCTGAACGTGGCCAAGGACAACATGGACCTGACCAAGTACCTGGTCACCGAGGTCCTCAAGTCCAACGAGAAGAAGGTGGACACCCTCCACGAGTTCTACCCGGCCGCCGACGGCTCGGAGTGGGAGCTCATCACCGCCGGCCAGCGCGTCCAGGTGATGAAGAAGAAGGGCAAGCTCGGCGGCGTGCTGCAGTTCGGCACCGAGGTCGTCAGCCACGCCGACGGCTCGATCGCCGGCCTGCTCGGCGCCTCCCCGGGCGCCTCCACCGCCGCCCCGATCATGGTCAAGCTCCTGGAGCGCTGCTTCCCCGCCAAGATGGCCGGCTGGGACGCCGCCCTCAAGGACATGATCCCCACCCTGGGCCGCACCCTGAACGACGACCCGTCCCTGCTGGCCGAGGTGCGCTCCGCCACCGACGCCGCCCTGCAGCTCGGCTGAGCCCGCCACCATGGGCGCGCTCGCACGGTTCTCCCTATCCCGGCGCGCCCTGGTGGCGCTCGTCACCGCGTTCATCGCGGTGTTCGGGGTCCTCTCGGCGGGCCTGCTCAAGCGTGAGCTGATCCCCTCGCTCGAGCTCCCCGTCATCTCGGTGTCCACGACCTATCCGGGTGCGAGCCCGGAGGTGGTGGACGCCGAGATCGGCCAGCCCCTCGAGCAGGCCCTCCAGGCCGTCGAGGGGCTGGACTCGTCCGCCTCGACCTCCGCGACGTCCTTCAACAGCGTCCAGCTCCGGTTCCGCTACGGCACGGACCTGACGCGCGCCCGCTCCCAGGTGGACCGGGTGATCTCCAACCTCGCCTCCCAGCTGCCCGAGGAGGCGCAGACCACCTCCTTCGCCGGCTCGGTCTCCGACTTCCCCGTGGTGTTCCTCGCCCTCTCCGGGGACGAGGACCTGAACGCCCTGAAGCGCCGCGCCGAGGACGTCCTGGTCCCCCGGCTGCAGCGGATCGACGGGGTGCGCGGCGCCCAGGTGCTGGGCGGCACCGAGGAGTACGTCTCCGTGGTCCCCGACGCCGCGAAGCTCGCCGCCGCCGGCCTGACCACGCAGGACGTGACCACGGCCCTCGAGGAGAACGCGGGCCTGTTCCCCATCGGTCAGGCCACCTCGGGGACCGTCACCTACCCCGTGCAGGCGGGCACGCCCGTGGGAAGCGTCGCGGACCTCGAGCAGGTCACCGTGACGCCCGGCGGGGGTCAGTCCTCCACCGGGGCCGCCGACCAGGGCGCCGGGGCCGAGGCGGGCGGCGGCGGGCCCGGGGCCGCCACGGGCACCCCCGCGCGCCTGGGCGACGTCGCCGCGGTGAGCATGCAGGCCGCGGACCCCACGTCCGTCACCCGGACCGACGGCGCGCCGACGCTCTCCCTGAGCGTCACCGCCACGCCGGACGCGGACCTCGTGGCGGTGTCCCACGCCGTGGCCGACGCCCTGCCCGAGCTGGAGTCCCTCGCCGGGTCCGGGGCGAAGCTCACGGTCGTGTTCGACCAGGCGCCCTTCATCGAGCAGTCCATCCGCACGCTCTTCGTCGAGGGCCTGCTGGGCCTGGCCATGGCGATCCTCGTGATCGCCGTGTTCCTGCTCTCCGCCCGCTCGACGATGGTCACCGCGGTCTCCATCCCGCTGTCCCTGCTGACGGCGCTGATCGGCGTCGCGGTGTTCGGCTACTCCCTGAACACCCTGACGCTGGGCGCGCTCACCATCTCCATCGGCCGCGTGGTGGACGACGCGATCGTGGTCGTCGAGAACATCCGGCGCCACCTCGGCCTCGGCGCGGACAAGCGCACCGCCATCCTCGAGGGCACCCGCGAGGTCGCCACCGCGATCACGGCGTCCACGCTGGTCTCCGTGGCCGTGTTCCTGCCCATCGCGTTCGTCGACGGGCTCGCCGGCGAGCTGTTCCGGCCGTTCGCGGTGACGACGTCGATCGCGCTCCTGGCGTCGCTGGTGGTCGCCCTGACCATCGTGCCCGTGCTGTGCTGGTGGTTCCTCAGGGCGCCGCGGGCGGCGGCCGCGCCGGGCAGCGCGGAGGGCGTCTCGTCCCCGGTGGAGGACGCCGCCGAGGACACCTGGCTCGCGCGCGCGTACCGCCCGGTGCTGCGCTGGACCCAGCGCCACGCCGTCGCGACGCTGGCGGGGGCCGCGGCCCTGCTCGCCGGCACGGTCGCCCTCGCCCCGCTCATCCCCACCAACCTGCTCGGCGACTCCGGGCAGAACTCGTTCGTGGTGACCGCCCAGCAGGCGCCGGGCACCTCCCTCGAGGCGACGACGGCGGCCGCCGGGCGCATCGAGGCCGCCCTGCGCGACACCCCCGGGGTGCGCACCGTGCAGTTCACCGCGGGCAGCGCCGGCGGCGCGATGGGCGCGTTCGGCCGGGGCTCGGCCGACAGGGCGACGTTCACCGTGGTCACCGACCCGGACGCGGACCAGACCGCGCTGCAGGACGAGGTGCGCGGCCGCCTGGCCGGGCTGGGCGACGTCGGCGAGGTGGACGTGTCCGCTCAACAGGGCCCGGCGGGCGGTCAGGACATCACCGTGTCCGTCACCGCCCCGGACCCGGAGGCCCTGGCCGACGGGACCGACCGGGTGGCGGAGGCCCTGGGCGGGCTGGACGGCGTGCTGCAGGCGAGCACCCCCTCCTCCGACGTCCGCCCCACGTTCCAGGTGGACGTGGACACCCTCGCGGCGGCCGAGCGTGGACTCACCGAGAAGGCCGTCTCCGGCCAGGTGGCGGCGGCCCTGCAGGCCGTGCCCGTCGGGACCGTGCGGTTCGGCTTCCAGGAGTTCACCGTGCGTCTGGGCGACCCCGACCCGGTCGAGAGCCTGGGGGCGCTGCGCGCCGTCCCGATCAGCACCCCCTCCGGGCCCGTCCCGCTGAGCGAGCTCGCCGACGTCCGCCGCGCGGACGTGCCGGCGCAGGTGACGTCGTCCAACGGGCAGCGCACCGCCGAGGTCACGGTGACCCCGGACCCGGCCGACCTCGGCGGCGTCTCCCGGCGCGTCTCCGACGCCCTGGAGGGCGTCGCGCTGCCCGACGGCGTCGAGGCGACGGTGGGCGGCGCCGCCACCGAGCAGGCGAAGACCTTCCGGGACCTCGGCCTCGCGCTGCTCGCGGCGATCGCCGCCGTGTACGTGGTGATGGTGGCGACCTTCAACTCGCTGCGTCAGCCGTTCGTGCTGCTGGTCTCCATCCCGTTCGCGGCGACGGGCGTCGTGCTGGCGCTGCTGGCCTCCGGCACCGCACTGGGCGTGGCGACGATGATCGGCCTGCTGATGCTCGTGGGCATCGTGGTGACGAACGCGATCGTGCTGATCGACCTCATCAACCAGTACCGGCGCCGGCACGGCATGGCCCTGGACGAGGCGATCGAGAGGGGCGCCCTGCACCGCGTGCGCCCCGTGGTGATGACCGCCCTGGCCACCGTCCTGGCCATGACCCCCATGGCGCTGGGCATCACCGGGCACGCCGGGTTCATCTCCCAGCCGCTGGCCGTGGCCGTCGTGGGCGGCCTGGCCTCCTCCACCGTGCTCACGCTCGTCCTGGTGCCGGTGCTCTACCGGCTGACCGAGGCCCGGGGCGAGCGCCGGATCCAGGCCGAGCGTGCCGCGCGAGAGGCCGAGGAGCGCGAGCTCGCCGCGCGTGAGGCCCGGGAGCGCGAGCTCGCCGAGCGTGAGGCCGCCGCGCGGGCGGTGGCCGGGCCCGCGACGGCGGCGCACCCGGCACCCGCGGGGCGACTCAGCCGCCGTCGTGGATGGCGAGGGTGGATCCCGCGCGCGACTTCGTGACCTCGAGGCGGACCGGGATCTCCTGCTTCATGCGCTCCACGTGGGAGACGAGGCCCACGGTCCGCCCGCCGGCACGCAACCCGTCGACGACGTCGAGGACGTCGTCGAGGGTGTCCGCGTCGAGAGAGCCGAAGCCCTCGTCCACGAACAGGGTGTCCAGCTCGACGCCGCCGGCCTCGGCCTGGACGGTGTCCGCCAGGCCGAGGGCGAGGGCCAGGGAGGCCATGAAGGTCTCGCCCCCGGAGAGCGTCGAGGGGTGCCGGGTCTCGTCCACGTAGTGGTCCCGGATGACGAGTTCCAGACCCTTGTTGCCCCGCCCGGTGGCCTCGTCCGAGTACTCGATGGAGTAGCGGCGGTCCGTCATGGCCAGCAGCCGCTCCGTGGCCGCCGCGGCTACCTCCTCGAGCCGTCCGGCCAGGACATAGCTGGCCAGCGGCATCTTGAGCCGGTTCTCCCCCTGGCCGCGGACCAGGGCCAGCAGGCCGGTGGCCCGCTCGTGCTCGGCGAGGAGCTCGCTGGAGCGCTCCAGGACGGCGCGCAGCCGGCGGGCCTGCCGCTCGAGCGACGCGACGAGCGCCTCGCGTCGGCCGACGACGGCGGCACGTGCGGTGCGCGCGGCCGTGGCCTCGCGGAGGGTCTCCTGCGCGGCGGCGAACTCCTCCGCGGTGGGCTCGGACGTGCCGGCCTCCCGCAGGGCGCGGCCGCGGACCAACGGCTCCGAGGCCGCGGCCTCGGCGAGGCGGGCCTCCTCCACGTCCCACGACCTCACGCGGGCGGCCCGCGCCGCGGCGTCGTCCGGCGGGAGCGCGGCCGCCCGGGCGGCCGCCACGTCCGCGAAGTCCTGCTCTGCGAGGGCACCGGCGAGCGCCTGGGCGGCGTCCTCGGCGACGGCGGCGGCCCGGGCCGCGGCGTCCCCCGCCTCGACGAGGGCGGACAGCGCCCGGGTGGCGGTGCGCACGTGGGCCGTGCGGGCGTCGAGGTCGGCGGCGTCCCCCTGCGCGGCGGCCACGGCCGCGGTGAGCTCGGCTGCGCGCTCGGTGCGCCGCGCCTGAGCTTCGGAGAGCCGGGCGAGGGCGGCGGTGCGGGCCGTGGCGGCCTCGTCGGCCGTCCGCTGCTCGGACTCGCGGCGGGCGAGCGCCCGGCGGTCCGTGGCCAGGGCGGTGCGGGCGGCGGCGAGGGCCTCGTGCTCGGCGCGGACGGCCGACAGGGCCTCCTCGGCGGCGGCCACGTCCTGGCCGCCGGCCCGCTCCCGGGCCGCCCGATGCTCCTCGGACGCCGCCGCGAGCGCCTGCTCGGCCTCGGCGAGGGCGGCGTCCGCGGCCTCCAGGGCCCGGTCCGCGGCGGCCACGTCGGCCTCGGTGACCGCGCCGTCCGCGCGGGGCGCGGGGTCGGGGTGCTCGGCGGAGCCGCAGACGGGGCAGGGACTGCCGTCCTCGAGCCCGGCGGCGAGTTCGGCCGCGGCCTGCTCGAACCGGCTGCGGAGCAGGTCGAGGCGGGCCTGCGCGGCGCCGCGTTGGGCGTCCCTCCGCTCGTCGCGGGCCGCCCGGGCCCGCTCCTGGGCGACGGCGCGCTCGGCGGCCTGCCCCGCGGCGGCCGCCCGCTCGGTGGCCTCGGCCAGGCGCCGGGCGACCTCGTCCTCGGCGCCGAGTCGGGCGGCCGCGGCGTCGACGGTGTCGTGGAGTTCGGCGATCTGGGCGGCGCGGCGCTTTCCCTTCTCCCGGGCCGAGCGGGCCTCGTCCTCGAGCCGCTCCCGCTCGGCGTCCGCCTGGGTGCCCTCGGCCTCGAGGCGGGTCAGCGCGTCGCGGTCCCGGACGGCCCGGGCCAGCGCATCGGTCTCCCGGTCGGCGCGTCGGCGGGCGGCGTCCGCGTCCTCGGCCTCGTCGAGCCAGGCGGCCGCGAGGGCGTCCGCGGCCACGGCCTCGGCGGCGGCCCGGGCTCTCTCCGCGGTGGAGGCGTGGGCGGCCCGGGTCTGCTCCGCCCGGGTGGCGGCGCCGAGCACGTGGGAGGCACGCTCGTGCAGGGCCACGGCCGACCTGTCCGCGGCGACGTGGTCGGCGGCCTGCCGATGCTCACGCTCGCGCCCCTCCCACGCCGCGAGCGCCCGGAGGGCCTCGGTGTCGGCGGTGAGGCGATCCTGCGCGGCGCGCGCCGCGGCCTCGGCCGCGTCGGCCGCCTGCTGCGCCGTCCGGGCCTCCGCGAGAGCGGCGTCCGCGCGGGTGCGGGTGAGCTCCACCAGCCGCTCGTCCTCCCCCTCCTCAGGGGCCGGATCCGGCGCGTGCCAGTCCTCCCCCAGCTCCAGACGGGCCTGCTCGAGCAGCTGGGCCCGCGCCCCGGCCGCCTCCGCGGCGTCGGCGGCCACCCGCGTCCCGAGCGCCTCGGCGCACTCCTTGAGGCGGTCCTCGACGCCGTCGAAGCGCTGGGTGCCGAAGAGGCGGCGCAGCAGCCTCTGCCGGTCGTCGGACCTGGCGGTGAGGAACTCGGCGAACCGCCCCTGCGGCAGGGAGACGACCTGCATGAACTGGGCCGCGTCGAGCCGCAGCACCTCGGCGACCTGCCGGCCGACCTCGTCCGCCCGGGTCAGGGGCGCGGTCCAGGCACCGTCCACGCGCTCGCGCAGGGACACGGACGCCTGGGTGGCCGTCGTGCCGCCGCCGCGCTTCTTGGGGCGGGCGTGCCGGGGCGAGCGGAGGACCTCGAACCGCCGCCCCTGCACGGTGAATTCGACGAGCACCTGCGGGACCACCGCCCCGGGCGGGCGCAGGGTGGTGACGAGGGACTCGGGCGTCCGTCCCCCGGGCACGGAGCCGTAGAGGGCGAAGCACAGGGCCGCGAGCACGGTGGACTTGCCGGCGCCCGTGGGCCCGTCCAGGAGGAACAGGCCGGCGTCGTTGAGCGGGTCCAGGTCCAGGTCCTGGGGCTCGGCGTACGGGCCGATCCCCTCGAGTCGCATCCGGTGGATCCTCATGCCTGCGCCTCCCCGATCCGCGAGGCGGTCAGGGCCTCGTCCAGCAGCTCGCGTTCCGCCTCCGACGCCGGCCTGCCCCGCACGTGGTCCACGAAGCCCGTGGTGAGGGCGAGGTCGTCCGGGGCCTGACGCAGCGCCTGCGCGTAGGTGCGCTCCCGGGCGGCGTGCCCGCCCTCCGGCTCGTGGCGGAACACGAGCAGGTGGGGGAACCGGGAGCGCAGCCGCTCGAGCGCCTTCTCCGGGCGCTCGGGGTCCGTGACGGTCGCCTGCACGAACCGGTCCTCCGCCCATGCGTAGCCGGGCGAGTCCAGCAGGGGCTGGATCCGGTCCTCGAGGACGGCGAGGCGGCGTCCGGCGTCCCAGTCCACGGACTCCACCTCGGTGACGGCGCCGCCGGCCACGTGGACGAGCCAGCCGCCCTTGGTGTGGCGGGCCTCCGAGAACGAGTAGGGCAGCGGGGAGCCGGAGTAGCGGACGTGCTCGGCCATGGTCTGCCGACCGTGCAGGTGGCCCAGGGCCGCGTAGTCCAGGCCGGAGAACACGCTCACGGGCACCTGCCCCAGGGTGCCGACGAGACCCTCGGGGGCGGTGCCGTGGGCGTCCGTGTGCGGCCCCTCGCCGATGTCCCGCTCGGACTCGGTGCCCTCCGCTCCCGCGGCGAACAGGTGCGCCAGGACGACGCCGGCCAGCGGGCCGTCCGCGGCGCGCCGCTCCTCGAGGTCGGCGAGCACGCGGCGCACGGCCTCGGTCATGACGGCGGTGTGGTGCGGGTCCACGCCCCAGGCCTCGCCCAGGTGGCGGGGCTCCAGGTAGGGGATGCCGTAGACGGCGGCCCGCTCCCCCGCCGCGTCCTCGAGCAGCACCGGCTCGGCCAGGCGCTCCGGGTCCGTGCGCACGTGGACGCCGCCGGCGGCCATCAGGGCGGAGCCGAAGCCGAGCCGGATCGCGGAGTCGTGGTTCCCGCTGGTGAGGACCACCTGGGAGCCGGCGGCGCGGAGGGCGGCGAGGGTCTCGTCGAGGAGGGTCACGGCGTCGGCGGCGGGCAGCGCGCGGTCGTAGACGTCCCCGGCCAGCAGGACGGCGTCCACGCCCCGCTCCCGGACCGTGTCCACGAGCTGGGCGAGCACCCTGCGCTGGGAGTCCAGTAGGCCGGTGCCGTGGAAGGACCGGCCGAGGTGCCAGTCGGAGGTGTGCAGCAGGAGCATGGACCCAGCCTAGGGACGCGGCCGGACGCGACAAGCCGCCCCCCGGCCCACCGCGACGAGGCCGTCACGGCG
>NZ_JAKRNH010000074.1:0-11676 GCF_022346985.1 Micrococcus sp. ACRRV | reverse complement strand
CGGCGCAGCGGCTGGCCCAGGCCGGCGCAGTCGCCTCGGTCGGCTCGGCGGGGGATTCTTACGATAAGTGTCCTCGCGGAGGCGTTCAACTCGCTGTTCAAGGCCGAGCTGATCCGGAACAAGGGCCCGTTCACGTCCATCGAAGACCTGGAGATCGCGGTCGCAGGGTACGTCGACTGGTTCAACCATCGCCGCGTGCACGGGGAGATCGGGATGGTTCCTCGGGTCGAGTTCGAGGACGTCTACCATCATGAGAACCCCGTGCCGGCGCCCGCCGGGACGGCACTTGCGAGCCTCTAAGAAACCCGGGGCGATTCACCGGGTCCACGTTCTCCGTCGCCAGCCCTGGCGGGTTCCCCCGTGACGTTTCGCCGGCCAACATACTGAACCGCTCGGCTCCCCGCAGCCCTGCCCTGGCGAATGTGTTCAAGCGCGCCGGGCTCGTCGAGCGCCGGGGCAAGGGTGTGCAGGACATGTTCGCCTCGCAGCTCCGAGCTGGCCGGGGTGCGCCGGACTACAGTCGCTCCACGCATCGGTCCGCGATCGTCGACATCCCCTTGGGTGATGAGGACAGGGAGCTGCTGATCTTTCTGGCCCGCCGGCAGAACGAGGGCCAGCGTGCACTCACCCTGACCGAGCTGCGGGTGGTCCACGAGATCAAGCACGGGGGGCCTGCGGGGGCGGAGGAGGCAGCGGAACGCCTTCGACTGCCCGTGGCGGACGTGCGCGCAGCTGCCACCGCGCTCGTTGAGGCCGGCGTCCTGGAATCGAGGGGGAACGGCCGGGCGCAGCGGTACATGCTGACCGCGCGGTTCTACGAGCTGGCCGAAGACCGAGCCGCCTACCTGCGCCTGCGTCCGGTCGACCGAATCCAACAGCGACGGCTGATTGCCGATTACATCCGCGAATACGGATCCATCACCCGCAGCAAAGCCGCGGAACTGTGCCAGATCGCGCCCACGGCCGCGCGGGCAGTGCTCAAAGGCATGACGGAGGAGGGTCTCCTCGAACTGCGCGGGGAGCGGCGCGCAGCGCACTACGTGCTCCCGGACTCGTAGCGGTGTGCTCGACCGCCCGCGCCGAGGCGATCGCGCGGCTCAGCAGTGTCCGTGCACAACGATGGCTCCTACGCAACGATCGATCCATATCGTTGCGTAGGATGCCCTTATGGGCATGGATCGGACCATCAGCACGGCCGTCGGCTGGGAAGAGCGCCCCTGGACCGCGGACCCCGACGACGCTGGCGTCCTCACCCGCCGCGCTCGCGTGCGCGCGTCGGGCCCGTATCGAGCCGCGCTCCCAGCCCGTATCGCCCGACTCGGGTTCGACCTGCCCTCCGATCTGGCGACCGAGGTCGAGGAGGCGACGGCCGCCGTCGTGCGCTTCGACGCTGAGATCAGCCACGCCCTCCCGGGGCTCACTGGAGAGATCGCCCCGATCGACGCGGTGCTCCTGCGCACTGAGTCCGCGTCCTCCTCGCAGATCGAGCACATCACCGCGGGCGCGCGAGCCCTCGCCCTGGCGACTCTCGGCGAACGCACCCGCCCGAACGCAGCGCTCGTGGCGGCGAACGTGAGGGCCATGGGCGCTGCTTCCCGGCTGGCCGCCGACCTCGACGAGCCCGCCCTGCTGGCCGCCCATCGTGCCCTCATGGACGGTCAGGAGCATGCCCGGCCGGGCGCCTACCGTGATGCGCAGGGGTGGATCGGGGGTGGGGCGCCCACGCCGCACACGGCGCAGTTCGTCCCGCCCCACCCGGAGCGCCTGCGTGCCGGGATGGACGATCTCTTCGCCTACCTGCGACGCACGGACGTACCCGCCCTCGTGCAGGCCGCCATCGCGCACGCCCAGTTCGAGACCATCCACCCGTTCGTGGACGGCAACGGCCGCACCGGGCGCGTCCTCGTGCACGCCGTGTTGCACCGGGCCGGCGCGATCACCCGTATGGGGGTGCCCCTCTCAGCGGGACTCCTCACGGACACGGCCGGATACTTCGACGCCCTCACCGCCTACCGCGACGGCGACCCCGCGCCCATCGTGCGCCGCTTCGCGCAGGCCGCCCTGGCCGCCGTCGGCAACGGCCGAGAGCTCGTCGCGGACCTGGACGAGGCCCTGACCGGCTGGCGCGAGCGGCTCACCGCCCGGCGGGACGCGGCGGTCTGGCGGGCGCTCGCGGTGATCATCGCGCAACCCGCCGTGACCGTGGACCATCTGGCCCAGGCGCTGGGTGTCTCGCGCCCGGCCGCCCAGCGGGCCGTGGACCAGCTTGTCGAGGCCGGCGCTCTGCAGGCCGTGTCCGCTCAGCGTCGGAACCGGGTGTGGCTGGCCACCGAGGTGCTCGCCTGTCTGGACGAGTTCGCCGCGCGTGCGGGCCGGCGGGGTTGACCGGGTGTGGACTACCGGGCTGACCAGCCTCAGTGCCGTGTGCAGTGTCCCGGCCATCCGGGCGGACGCCGGGTTGTGGGCGTCCATCTGCACCACCACCCGGTGCAGGCCGTACGTCTCGAACCCCAGGTCCAGCAGGGACACCGATCCGGCAGGGCCGGCGAGATCGTCCTCCCGGTGCGGGCGCAGCGTCAGCCGCGCGGTGCGCAACGGCCAGCCAGGGGCGAGGTCGCCCGCAACCGCGTCCTCCCCGCGCTCCACCCGGGGCGTCGACGTCGGCGGGGTGCCACGCTTCCACGTCGACGTGCTGGAGGCCGCCCTGCGGTCCGTCCACGAGCGGCCTCGGTGGGAGGAATGGGGGCAGGTCACCGCGCCAACCCTGCTGATCTCCGGGGAGAACGGGTACGTGCCCGCCGGAGAGCTGGACGAGATGCGGCGGCGGCGCCCGGATGTGTGGCGCGTGCAGATGCCCGGCGCGGGGCACGACGTGCACCTGGACGCGCCGGAGCGGGTGGCCTAGCTCGTGCGGGGGTAATGGTCGAGGTCATGGTGGACGGAGGCGTGGTGGGCTCGGACTTCCCGTGGGACTGCTGCTCGGGCGACACGACGCTGCAGGCGGCACTGGCCGAGTCCCTCGAGGAACTCCTCTTCCCGTTTGTGGGGGAATCCCGCACCTGACCCGCACAGAACCCGGCTTACAGCCGGTTCCCCGTCCAGGCAGGATGACCCCATGACCCGCCTGTTCCCCGGGGACTCCCTCACGCTGGACCTCGCACCGCAGGGCCCCGCCGACCTCCTCGCCCGCCTGCGCGCGGCCGGGGTGGCGATGAACGAGTCCGCTCAGCGGCTGATCGGCGACGCGCGGGTGTGTGCCGCGGTCCCCGAGCGGGTGACCGTCGTCGAGTGCACGCTGGCCGATCTCGGCCTGCCCGACGGCGGCACCCTCCCCGAGATGTGGCGCGCCGCCGCGGAGGCGGGTCTGCGGGAGTGCCCGCCCGCCGTCGCCCCGCTGCTGCGCCTGGTCACCCTGGACCAGGCCAACGCCCCGGACTCCGTGCTCCGGCACGGCCGCGCGCCCGACGGCTCCGCGCATGTGCTCAGCCCGTCCCTCGGCGACGAGCCCGACGTGCACCGCGGCCTGTACCTGCGCGTCGTGGACCACGTCCCGTGGCTGCGCGGCTTCGCGTGCGACGACCTCCACGTCTTCGGCCCCGAGGACCGGTGGATCCTGGCGCGGTGAAGGGTGCAGCGATCCGTCGCAAGGGCGCCTACCGTGTCCGGGATGCTCCGTAGGCTCGAGCCACAGCCGGGGTGGATGCCCCGGACGAAGAGAGGACCCAGGTATGAACACCAAGGCAGGGCTCATTGCGGCTGCCTCCCACGCGCTGCAGAACGGTCCTCGGCTGTTGGCGGGGGGCGAGGGCGGTGCGACGGTATTCGGGGGGGTCGACGGTGAGGTCGTGCCGGATTCGCCTGGGCTGTACGCGGTCGTCGCGCAGGGTCCCGACGTAGTGCGGACCGAGTTGCGACTGGATCCGTCTGTCAGCCGAGGCGACGTGCTCTATATCGGCAAGGCCGAGGGCAGCCTGCGAGCACGCCTGGAAGGCAAGCACTTCGCGGACGGCGGGACCGCCCACTCCACTCTGCGCCGCACCCTGGCCGCACTCCTGGTGGACCGGCTGGACTTGGAGCCGGTCGCCGTCGCCTCCGCCGGTCGATTCACCCTCACCCCGGAGAGCGGCGAGCAGCTGACCACCTGGATGCGACGCCACCTCGCCGTCCGCGTGTGGCAGGCTCCCGCCGGGTTCGCGCAAGTGACGCCGCTCGGGGGCATCGAGAAGCCTGTGATCGACACGCACACCCCGCCGTTGAACCTCACTTACGGCAGCACCAGCCTCGAATCACAGCTGCTCCGCCAGCACATCCGGAAGGCCCGCACGGCCATGGCGGAGCAGGTGAAGCGTGGTGTGGATGCGGCGGAGGCCGACTCTCCCGCACGCGCGAGCGTCGGCGATCTGTTCCGCCGTCGACCCAGCCAGTACGGCCTGCGGGGAAGCATCGGCCTCTGGGAGGAGCTCGCCGAACGGCTCGAGGACACCCCCATGCCCACCAATGACCATGAGCTCAGCCGGATCCTCCACGATGCGCTCGACCGCTCCCTCGAGGGGGCCGAGCCCTATGACGAGGACAAGGTCAACGTGGAGCGGTTCAACCGCGGAGGCATGAGTCAGGGCCTCGTCCACCTGCCCTGGTGGGAGGACCAGGCCATCCCCCTCCTCCTCGACCGCTGGGGAGCCTGGGCAGACACCCAGGGTCTCCTCGGCCCGGAGGACTACATCGGGAGCTGGTGACCCGACAGTGTGTGGTGCCTGCCGCCGTCCTCGATGGCTTCCTTCGCCTCTGGCCGGGTGGCGCGCGGGCGCACAGGGAAGGGCCACGCGCTGCCGGTGAGCAGCTCAATGAGCTCCGCGCGGTCCGCGCCGGCGGGGTCGAGACGGGTGATGGCGACGGTCATGGGGCGAGGGTGGGCGCCGGCATCTTGTGCCCCTCCCCACCCGGGCGCCTTCCGAGTCCGACACAATGCATACATCCATGCATGCATCCGATTATTCTGGCCCGCATGACTCCACTCTCCGACCCCTTATGGGGCAGTCGTGCCACGGCTGCCGGCCGCCTGGCCCACGACGTCGCCTGGCGCATCGTCCGCGGTGAGATCGCCGCGGGGGAGATGCTCACCGAGGTCCAGCTCTCCACGGACGCCGGCATCTCCCGGACGCCGGCCCGGGAGGCCCTCCTCCAGCTCGAGCGTTGGGGTCTGGTGCGGCTCCTCCCCAAGAAGGGTGCGGCCGTGCAGGCCCTCACGCCGCAGAGCGTGGCCGACCTCACGGCCCTGCGCGGCCTCCTCGAGTCCACCGCCCTCGCCACGGTCGCCGCGCGGCCCGACGCCGTCGGGCCCCTCGTCGCCACGCTGACCGCCAACCTGGAGCAGCAGCGCGCCGCCCTGGACGCCGGCGACCTCGCGGCGTTCTCCGCGCTGGATGTGCGCTTCCACCGCGACGTGATCGCCATGTGCGGCAACGCCGCCTTCGACGAGATCATGGGCACCTTTGCCCCCCGCCTGGCACGCCTCATCCACGCCGCCACTGGCGGATCCGTGGACGCCGCCCGCCGCCTCCTCGATGGGCACGTCCAGATCTGCGCGCAACTGGCCGCCGGGCGCGCCGCAGACGCCCAGCGCGCCCTGCAGGCGCACCTCGACGCCGCGGGGGCCGGCGTCGTCGTCCCCGGCCTGCTGCCCGTGGGCTCGTCCGAGGCAGGTGAGCCCCGATGATCGAGGGCCTGCTGATCCTGCTGCTCTGCCAGCTGGCGGGCACGCTCGTGGCCGACACGCTGCACCTGCCGATCCCCGGGGCCGTGCTGGGCATGCTCCTGCTGCTCGGCCTGCTCGCGTGGCGCCGGCCGGCCGAGGACGCGCCCGTGATCACCGCGAGCCACCAGTTGCTCCAGCACCTGCCGCTGCTGTTCGTCCCGGCGGGAGTCGGCGTCGTCGCGGTGCTGGGCCTCATCCAGGAACACCGGGCGCTGATGCTGGTCGGCTTCGTGGTGCCCTGGCTGCTGGGGCTGGTGGTCACGGCCGGCGTCGCCGCCCCGCTCGCCCGCCGCCTCACGAACAAGAAGGAGGACGCACAGTGAACGCCGCCGAACTCACCGACTCCCTCGCCGAGGCCTGGGACGCGCTCCTGCACACACCGCTGTTCGGCATCGCGCTGACCCTCGCCGTCGCCGTGCTCGCCCGCCGCCTGTGGCTCGCCGCCCGGCAGACCGCCCTGCTCACGCCCGTGCTCGTGACGATCGTGCTGGTGGCCGCGTTCCTGGCCCTGACCGGCATCGACTACGAGACCTACATGATCGGCGGCAGCTACCTCACCTTCCTGCTCGGTCCCGCCACCGTGGCCCTCGCCGTCCCCCTGTACCGGGCCGGCCCTGACATCCGGAAGCTGCTGCTGCCGGTCGCCGTCGGGGTCACCGCCGGCTCGCTGACCGCCATGGTGAGCGCCGTGCTGATCGTGCGGCTGATGGGCGGGGACGCCGCGCTGGCCGCCACGTTCGCCCCCAAGTCCGCGACGACGCCGATCGCCATGGCGGTGGCCGACGCCGGCGGCGGGATCGTCTCCCTCGCCGCCGTGCTCCCCGTGCTCACCGGCGTGCTCGGCGCCGTGCTCGCCCCCTGGGTGCTCGACCGGCTGCGCGTGCGCGACCCCCGCGTGCGCGGCCTGGCCATCGGCGTGAGCTCCCACGGCATCGGCACCGCCCGCGCCCTCGCCGAGGGGCCGAAGACCGGCGCGTTCTCCGCCCTCGCCATGGCCTGCTCCGGTGTGCTCACCGCCCTGCTGGCCCCGCTGGTGCTGGCGATGACGGGGTGAGGGGTCGGGCGGCCGCCCCCCGACAGAGGTCGGGCAGCCGCCTCGACCCGCTCCGGCCGCGGCGGCCTCCTTACCGTGTCCGCCCCGCCTGCCGCCCTGGCCCTCCTCCTTCCCCGCGGGCCGCCCGCCGGCCCTCGCAGGCGCGGTGACGCGGCCCGGTCCTGCGAACGAGAGGACCCCACCCATGATGGGCCCGTCCCACGCGGCCACCGCCATCGCGACGGCGGCCGCCTCCATCCAGGTGCCGATCGCGGGGCACGTCTACACGCCGAGGCAGGGGGTCATCGCCGCGTTCATGGCGGCCGTGGCCGCCAAGGCCCTCCGACTGCTCCCGAACCGGGGATGGAGGGCCGCGTGGGCACTCGGCATCCTGGTCGCCGTGTCGGCGACCGTCCTCAGCGACGGGTTGTGGTGGATCCCCGTCTCCGTGGCCGTCGGCGTGAGCGTGCACATCCTCGGCGACGCCCTCACCAACAACGGGGTGGCCCTGCTCAGCCCGGAGCCTCCCGCGCGCCTGTGGTGGTGGCAGTCCTCCGGACGGTTCCGGCTTCCGCTGCTCGGCCGGACCGGGTCCTGGCGGGAGTGGGCGCTCGTCTCGGTGGTCACCGCGTTCACCGTGGTGCCGGCCGTGCGGCTCGTCCCGCTCGCCGCTCGGGGGGTGGCGGCACTGTTCTGAGCGGCGGCACCCGGCGACTCCGCCCCCTCACGCCTCCGGGAACCACCCCGCCCGCGCGACCGCCTGATCCACGGCCTCGAGCAGCTCATCCGACCCGGGGCCGCAGGCGTCGCATCCGCAGTCCGGGAGCAGCGCATGCACCTGCCCCGGGGCGCCGACCGCCACCCGGATCACCGGCAGCACCCCGCCGTCGTCGTCCTGGGGCACGTCCGTCTCCAGCAGCCACCAGGGGGAGGCGCCGTCGACGCCGGCCGGCGGCGCCACCCGCAGCGCCCGGTCCACGGGGACCGTCAGGTCGGCGCGCCCGGCTTCGTCGAGCGGGATGCCACGCACCGGGTCCGGCACGACGACGGCGCCCGCCTCCGCGAGCACCTCGGCCCACACGCGGGCCCGGGCGGTCACCCCGAGATCACTCCGCCGGCGTCAGCTCCCGCTTGAGGATCTTGCCGGTGGCGGTCTTGGGCAGCCCGTCCCGCACCCTCACGGTGCGCGGGTACTTGTAGGGGGCCACCTGGGACTTCACGTGCTGGATCAGCTCCTCCTCCGTGGCGTGCGCGCCGGGAGCGAGCACCACGTGCGCGGCGACCTCCTGGCCGAGCTCCGGGTGGGGCACCCCCACCACGGCGGCCTCCGCGACGGCCGGGTGCTCGTAGAGCACCTCCTCGATCTCGCGCGGGTACACGTTGAGCCCGCCGCGCAGGATCATGTCCTTCGTGCGGTCCACGATGTAGTAGTTGCCCGCGGCATCACGCCGGGCGATGTCGCCCGAGCGGAACCAGCCGTCCTCGGTGATGGCCTGGGCGGTGGCCTCCGGCTTGCCCCAGTAGCCCTTCATCACGTTCTCCCCGCGGATCCACACCTCGCCCAGGGTCTCCTCGTCGTCCTCGGGCACCACGGCCCCGTCTGGCGTCACCAGCTGCATCTCGCACCCGCGGACGGCGCGTCCGATCGAGCCCGGCTGGTGCTCCTCGCCCGGATGGTTGAAGCACGCCACCGGGGAGGTCTCGGACAGGCCGTAGCCCTCCAGGATCTCGCAGTCGAAGGTGGCCTCGAAGCGGCGCAGCAGCTCCACCGGCAGGGCGGACCCGCCGGAGACGCCCAAGCGCAGGCTGGCCAGGTCCTCCGGATGGTCCTTGGCCGCGGCCAGCACGGCCCCGTACATGGTGGGCACGCCGATGAACACATCCACCGCGCACTCCCGGACGGTCTGCGCGGCCACGGCGGGATCGAAGCGGGGGATCAACGCCAGGCTGGCACCCGTGGTGACGGGCGCCATGAGCGCGCACGTGAGGCCGAACACGTGGAACAGCGGCAGGCAGCCGAGCACGGTCTCCCCGTGCTGGAGCTGGATCAGCGTCTCCGCCGCGGTGTCCGCGTTGGTGCCCATGTTCCGGTGGGTCAGCTGGGCCCCCTTGGGGCGGCCGGTGGTGCCGGAGGTGTAGAGGATGACGGCGTCGTCCTCGAGGTCCCGCTCGACGGTCTCGGTCACCGGGCCGGGGCTCTCCGCGAGGTGCGGGGCGAGGCCGTCCTCGCCGAGGGTGCGCAGCGGCACACCGCGCTCGCGGGCGCCCTCCACGGCTTCCTCGGACGGCACGGACCACAGCATCGACGCGCCCGAGTCCTCCAGGTAGTACTCGATCTCGCGGCGCTTGAACAGCGGGTTCATCGGGACGACGACGGCGCCCAGCTGCAGGGCCGCGAAGAACACCACCGGGAACGCCGGGATGTTCGGCACCATGAGCGCCACGCGGTCCCCGGGGCCGATGCCCTCCTGCCGCATGAGCCCGGCCAGACGCTGGGACTGGTCCTGCAGCTCGGCGTACGTCATGCGGTTCTCGCCGAGGATCAGGGCGGTGGAGTTCGGGTGTTCGGCGGCGGTGCGCTCGAGGCGGGCGGGCAGGGTGAGGGTCATGACGGGCCTCCGAGGGGAGTCGGATGTGATGGGAACCACAGCGTAACGCCCGGCGTCGCTCATTCGCTGTGAGCCGAGTGGCGCGCGGTCCTCCACCGGCCCCGCCCGCGACGCCGATGTGTCGTCTCCACGGCCCAGGGGCGCAAGACTGGTCCCCGCACACCGCCGCCCGGACCGCCGGGCCAGACCGGAGGACAGACCATGACCGCACAGACCCCCGTCACCCCTGCCATCCCCGAGACGATGAAGGCCGTGATCATGTGCGCGCCCGGCGACGTCGTCGTCGAGGAGGTGGACACCCCGCGCGTCGCCCAGCCCACGGACGTGGTCCTGAAGCTGGCCGCCGCGTGCGTGTGCGGCTCGGACCTGTGGCCCTACCGAGGCCACAACGACGTCGACCACCGGCGCATGGGCCACGAGTACGTCGGCACGATCGTGGAGAAGGGCGAGGACGTCGCCACCCTCGAGGTCGGCGACTTCGTGATCGGCTCCTTCATGCTCTCGGACAACACGTGCGAGATCTGCCAGGCCGGCTACCAGTCCCGCTGCGTCAACGCCGGCGAGTACACGGGCAGCCAGGCGCAGTACATGCGCGTCGAGCTCGCCGACGGCTCCCTCGTGAAGGTGCCCGGGGGCGAGCCCTCGGACCCGGACCGCCTGGCCGACTACCTCGCCGCCTCGGATGTGCTCGGCACCGGCTGGTACGCCGCCGTCGCCGCGCAGGCCGGCCCCGGCAAGACCATCGCCGTGGTCGGCGACGGCGCCGTCGGCCTGTGCGCCGTCCTGGCCGCCAAGACCCTCGGCGCGGAGCAGGTCATCGTGTTCTCCCGCCATGAGGATCGGGCCGCGCTCGCCCGTGAGTTCGGCGCGGACGTCGTGATCGCCGAGCGCGGCGAGGAGGGTGCCGCCCAGGTGCGCGAGCTCACCGGCGGCTACGGCGCGCACGGGGTGTGCGAGGCCGTCGGCACGCAGGGCTCCATGGACCAGGCCCTGGCCTCGGTGCGCCCCGGCGGGTACGTCGGGTTCGTGGGCGTCTCCCACGACCAGACCCTCGACGGCTCCGACCTCTTCGGCCGTGAGATCCACCTCGAGGGCGGCCCCGCCCCCGTCCGCCGCTTCCTGCCCGAGCTGATCGAGCGCATCCAGTCCGGCGAGATCCAGCCCGGCCGCGTGTTCACCGCGCGCATGCCGATCGACGACGCCGCCGAGGCGTACCGGGCCATGGACGAGCGCCGCGAGATCAAGGTGCTGCTGGAGGTCTGAGGCCGCCGTGGCGGTTGGCCTCCACGAGCGGGAAGGGGCAGACCTGGCCGTCGGTCCCGAGCAGGCTGGGCGACGCTTGACCCTCCCCTTGGGGGAACGCCCACGCTGGGAACACCTGAGAGAAAGGTCGCCCCATGAGCCCCCTGATGACCGTCGGCGAGTTCGCCCTCGCCACCGGACTGAGCGCGAAGGCGCTGCGCTTCTACGACGAGCGCGGCCTCCTCGCCCCCGCCGACGTCGACGCCCACTCCGGCTACCGCCGCTACGAGCCCGGCCAGATCCGGACGGCCGCGCAGATCCGCGTCCTGCGGGCGGCCGGCCTCACGGTCGACGACGTCCGGTCCGTCCTCGCGGACCCCGCCTCCCTGCCGGCGCGGCTCGAGGCGCACGCGGCCGAGGTGCGACGCCGCCGCGACCTCGAGGACCGCGCGCTTGCGCTCGCGGCTGCCGGTGTCTACGCGGCCCCGGATCCCGACGACGACGGCGGCCCCGCCCGTCCCGGCCCCGTGGCGGAGCGCACGGTCGGGCCGACGCCGTGGGCCGGCGTCGTGCAGCGGGTGGCCCTGGACGAGGCCGGTGAGGAGGCCACCACCGAGCGCGCGAACGCCGCCTTCGCGACGCTGTTCCAGGCACTCGCGGAGGCGGGGTCGGCACCCGCCGGGCCGCCGTGGACGGCGCTGCGTCCGGTGCCGAGCGCCGCCGACGTCGTGGAGACCGTCCTGGCCGTCCCGCTGAGCGGTCCGGCTCCCGCGGGCCTCAGGGTCGACGGGCACGAGGTGGTGACCGGAACGCTGCCACGCCGCGTGGAGCGGTACGTGGACGTGCGCGCCGATGCGGGCGAGGTCGACCTCCTCGACGACGCCCCCGGCGGCGCGCTGCCCCATCCGGGCCTGCTGGGACTCATGGACGCGTTCGACGTGGAGGACGCCGGCACCGCGCCGGAGATCCGCCAGATCCTCGCGGACCCGGAGGCCGGACACGTCGAGCTGGCGGTGACGGTGCGGGAGGAGGCGGGG
>NZ_JAKRNH010000073.1:0-11742 GCF_022346985.1 Micrococcus sp. ACRRV | reverse complement strand
CGGCCGGGGGTGATCGGGCTCACGTTCGACCCGGTAGGCTCCGGCCCATGCTCCATCTGCTGCCCCGCACCGCCCTCGTCGTCGCCCGTGCCCGCCGCCCATGAGCACGCCCGCCGTCCCGGAGCCGCCGCGCGCTCCCGCGCCGTGGGAGGTGCCGGAGCGCCTATGGCTCGCGCTGCCGGCCGTCCACCCGGTGCCGGGGCTGCTCGCCGAGGCGCGGGACGCCGTCGCCGGGCTGGCCGAGACCCTCGGCGCGCACGCGCCCGTGGCCGTGCTCACGGACCCCGACGACGCCGACGCCGCCCGCCTTCTGCCCGGGGTGGCCGAGCGGGTGCCCGTCCGCGGGGCGAGCCCCCTGCCGGGGCGCGAGGGGCCCACGTTCGTGCACGCCGCCGGGACCCGCGGGTCCGTGGAGGCCGTCCACTGGCGCCTCCCCTCCGACGCCGCGGGGACGGCCGGGCGCGCCGCCGCGACCGCCGACGCCGTGGCCCGCGCCGCCGGGCTGCCCCTGCGGACGCCGCTGTTCAGCGCCCCCGCCGGGACCTGGGCCGCGGACGGGGACGGCACCGCCGTCGTCTCCGCGGCGCTGCTGGACCCCGCCGTGAACGAGGGGTGGACGCGGGCCCAGGCCGAGGACGCGCTGGCCGGACTGCTCGGGGCGGAGAGGGTGCTGTGGCTCCCGCCCGTCGCGGGGCACGCCGCCGGGCCGTGGGACGGGGGCGGCGCCGCGCAGCCCCACCCGCACCCGTGGCTGCGGTTCGTCGCGCCCGGCGAGGTGGCCGTGCACTGGCAGCCGGGTCGGCTGCACCCGGACCACGCCGCGTCCGCGGCGGCGCTCCACGCGCTCACCGGCGCCCGTGACGCCCGGGGGCGGGCGCTCTCGGTCCGCACGGTGCGCGCGCTGCCGCCGGGACCCGACGCGGACCTCGACGCCCGCGGACCGCTCTCCGCCCTGGACCTGCTGCCCCTGGCCCCGGGGGTGGTGCTGCGGCCGGCGCACGCCGACCCGGAGGCGGACGCGGCGACCGCCGAGGCGGCGGCCGCGCTGTTCCCCGGGGCGGAGCAGGTGCCCTTCCCGGGGCCGCCGCTGCTGCGGCTGCTGGGGACGCTCAGCGACCTGGTGCTGCCCCAGCCTCCGGGGGCGCGGACCCGTCGGCCGTCGCCGGCTCCGGCTCACCCGGAAGGTCCACGCGCGGCGCCCTGAGGGTGGAGGGCGGCGGGCCCTCGAGGCGGGCCTCCTGCGCGGCAGCGCGCACCCGCCGGCGATCCTGCGCCGGGGCGGCGTCCTCCGCGGTGCGTTCCGGCGCCACGTCGTCGTCGCCCTGGACGTCCGCGGCCGTCGCGTGGCTCGCGGTGGACCCGCCGTGGCGGATCAGCTCCCGGGGCAGCCGGAGCCGCTCCAGCATGGAGGACTGCCGCCGCTCCATGCCCTTGAGGTCCGAGGCGATCAGGGAGTTCACCCAGCGGGAGTTGGGGTCGGCGTCGATCAGGACGGCCTTGACCAGGAGCGTGCACGGCAGCGCGAGGATGGCGCCGAGCGGGCCGAGGACCCACGCCCAGAACAGCAGGGAGAGGAAGCTGACGGTGGGGATCACGCCGACGGCGTCACCGGCCACCTTGGGCTGGATGATGGACTGCAGGACGAAGTTCAGCACCGAGTAGCTGACCACCACCCACAGGAACGCGGGCCAGCCGCCGGCCGCCAGGCCGAGGATGGCCGGCGGGACCAGGCCGATGATGAACCCGACATTCGGGATGTAGTTGGTCAGGAAGCTCAGCACGCCCCAGACGAGGGCGAGCGGCACGCCGATGATCACGAGCGCGACCATGTCCAGCACCGCGACGATCAGCCCGAACACGGTGGTGACGATCCAGTAGCGCCGCACGCCGTCGGCGAAGTCGATCAGCGCCTGACCCAGCTCGTGCCGGGCGGTGCTGAGCAGGCGCACGCGCCGCTCCACGGCCATCGAGTCCATGGCCAGGAAGAACATGCCCATGATCACGGTGATCAGCAGGCCCAGCACGGCGTAGAGGTTGCTGGCGATTGTGGTGAGCGCGCTGACGGCGGCGCCCGTGACCGCGGACATGTCCACCGACGCCAGCTGCTGGTTCACCATGTCCGGGGTGACGCCGTGGTCCGAGAGCCACTGCGAGGCGTCGTGCATGATCTGCTGGAACTGCCCCGCGTACTTGGGCAGCTCCGTCAGCAGCTCCATGCCGGACCAGGCGATCATCCCGAGGAACGCGGCGATCACGGCGCAGACCACCACCACGGTGGTGGCGGCCCCGAGCACGGGGTGCAGGCCCCGGCGGATCAGCCACGCCTGCAGCGGGTAGGCCACGATCACCAGGTTCAGGCCGAGGAACACGGGCGCGGCGATGGAGGCGATGCCCTGGAAGAACTGGACCAGGACCACGAGGCCGGCCAGGGTCAGGACGATCACGAGCATGCGCGGCCACATGCGATGGGGGCGGCGGTTGTCCCACTCGGTGGCCGGGGTGGAGGTGCCGGTGACGGCGGGCGGTGCGGATGCGCTCACGGGGCCGAGTGTACGGCGG
Source organism: Micrococcus sp. ACRRV (assembly GCF_022346985.1). NCBI lineage: Bacteria > Bacillati > Actinomycetota > Actinomycetes > Micrococcales > Micrococcaceae > Micrococcus > Micrococcus sp. ACRRV. The sequence continues at coordinate 9,183 of NZ_JAKRNH010000073.1, read as the reverse complement.
GGGCGGACCCGCTATGCTCGGGCTCACACACATCGACAGGGGAGCGCGTCCACGCGCTGAGAGTGCGGTCCGCCGCAGACCCTCGAACCTGCCCGGGTCATGCCGGCGAAGGAAGTCGAGTCCACCTCCCGGGCGGCTCGCCGATGCGGCCCCCGCCGCCCGGCCGGGCCGGCCGGCCCCTCCGCCCCGCTGGAGGAACCATGTCCGTGCACCGCACCGCCACCACCCGCCGCGGCGTCCTCGCCGCCGCCTGCCTCTCCGCGCTCGCGCTGACGGGCTGCTCCGTCTCCGCGCCCTCGACCGGGTCGTCGTCGTCCGCGGCGTCCTCCTCGGCGGCGCCGTCGTCCGCCTCGGGCTCGTCCTCGACCTCCGCCTCGGGGACCGCCGCCGCCGGCTCGAAGGGGACCGTCACGATCATGACGCACGACTCCTTCGCCCTGCCGAAGGAGCTGATCGCGCAGTTCGAGGCCGAGTCCGGCTACAGGCTGGTGACCACCGCGCCGGGCGACGCGGGCGCCGTCGTCAGCCAGGTCCTGCTGTCCAAGGACGCCCCCGTGGCGGACGGCGTGTACGGCGTGGAGAACCACTCCGCGCACCGCCTCGTGGACCAGGGGGCCGTCCAGGACGTCGCCCCCGCGGACCTGCCGGCCTCCGCGGAGGACCTCGTGGTGGACGGGAAGATGATCCCGGTCGACCAGGGCCAGGTCTGCTTCAACACGGACCCCGCGTGGTTCACGGAGCACGGGGTGGCCGAGCCGACCTCGATCGACCAGCTCCGCGACCCGGAGTACGCGAAGCTCACCGCGGTGACCTCGCCCGTCACCTCCTCCCCGGGCCTGGCCCTCCTGGCCGCCACCACGGAGAAGTACGGCGACGACGGCTGGCAGGGCTGGTGGGAGGACCTGCTGAAGGGCGGGGCCAAGGTGGACTCCACCTGGTCCGACGCCTACAGCACGGACTTCTCCGGCGGCGAGGGCAAGGGGGAGTTCCCGGTGGTGCTCTCCTACTCCTCCTCCCCCGCCTTCGCCCCGCAGACCGCCGTCATCGAGGACTCCTGCACCCCGCAGGTGGAGTACGCGGGCGTGCTGACCGGTGCCGAGAACCCCGAGGGCGCCAAGGCCTTCGTGGAGTTCCTGCTCTCGAAGGACGTGCAGGCCGCGATCCCCGAGAACATGTACATGTACCCGGTGGACGACACCGTGGAGCTGCCCGCCGAGTGGGCGGCGAACGGCCCGCTGGTCGAGGACCCGATCACCCCCGACCCCGCCGAGATCGACACCGAGCGGGAGAGCCTGCTCAAGGAGTGGACGGCCCTGTCCGAGTCGGCGGGCTCCCGCTGATGCCGACCCCGGCTCCCGCACGCGGGCGGCGGCGCGCGACGCCGCGTCCGCCGCGGGGCCGACGCGCCGCCGGGGACGGCCTCGCTCCGCTGTGGCTGCTGAGCGCGGCCGTCCCGGTCTTGTTCCTGCTGGTCCTCTTCGCCTGGCCCGTGGCCGCCATGCTGTGGCGGGGCGTGGCCTCGGTGGACGCCGCCGGCGACCCGACCGGCGGCCTGGACCTGTCCGCCTTCGCGCAGACCCTGGGCGCGTCCCGCACCTGGCGGATCCTGGGGAACACCCTGGGCCTGGCGGCCGCGGGCACGGCGGCCTCGGTGGCGCTGGGCGTGCCCACGGCGTTCGCGCTGCACCGCCGCGCGTTCCCCGGCCGCGGCCTCGCCCGGGCGGTGGTGACGGTGCCGTTCGTGCTCCCCACCGTGGTGGTCGGCGCCGCGTTCCGCGCGCTGCTTGCCGCCGACGGCCCCCTCGGGTGGACGGGCCTGGACCAGACGAGCACCGCCGTCGTGATGGCGATGGTGTTCTTCAACGTGTCCGTGGTGGTGCGGCAGGTGGGCGGCCTGTGGGCCGCCCTGGACCCGCGGCAGGCCGAGGCGGCGCGCACCCTGGGCGCGTCCCCGTGGCGGGCGTTCCGCACGGTGACCCTGCCCCAGCTGGCCCCGGCCGTGGCGGGCGCCGCTGCCCTGGTGTTCCTGTTCTGCGCGTCCGCGTTCGGGATCGTGCAGACGCTCGGCCGGCCCGGGCCGGGCACCCTGGAGACCGAGATCTGGGCGCAGACCACCGTGTACCTGGACCTGCGCACCGCCGCCGTGCTCTCCACGGTGCAGCTGGCGGTCGTGCTGGCGGCCATCCTCGCCTCGGGCGCCGCCGCCGCGCGGGCCCGCCGCGCCCTCCGCCTCGGGGAGGCCCCTGCGCGCCCGCTCACCCGGGCCGACGCCGTCCCGGCGGCCGTGACCCTGGCCGTCCTGGCGCTCGTGGTCGCCCCGATCCTGGCCCTGCTGGCCGGCTCCCTGCACTCGGCCGAGGGCTGGGGGCTGCGGAACTACCGGCTGCTGGCCACCAGCCCCGGCACGGGCTTCGCGGGCGGGGTGACCCCGGCGCAGGCCCTCGAGCAGTCCCTGCGCACCGCCGTGGACGCCACCGTGGTGACGCTCGTCGTGGCCGTGCCGCTGGCCCTGGTGCTCACCCGCCCGGTGCGCTCCCGGGCGGGGCGCGCGGCCCAGCGGGCCCTGGACGGGGCGCTGCTGCTGCCGCTGGGGGTGTCCGCGGTGACGGTGGGCTTCGGGTTCATCGTCTCGCTGCGCGCCGCGGCCCCCGACCTGGCGGCGTCGGGTGCGCTCGTGCCCCTGGCGCAGTCCGTGATCGCCGTCCCCCTGGCGGTGCGCGCGCTGGTGCCGGTGCTCGGGGCCGTGGACCCGCGGCTGCGCGAGGCCGCGCGCACGCTCGGTGCCGGGCCGTGGCGCGTGCTCGCCACCGTGGACGGCCCGTTCCTGGCCCGCGGCGTGGGGGTGGCGGCGGGCTTCGCGTTCGCCGTGTCCCTCGGCGAGTTCGGGGCCACGAGCTTCCTCGCCGCCGCGGACCGTCCCACCCTGCCCGTGCTGATCGCCCGGCTGATCGGCCGCCCCGGCGCGGACAACCACGGCATGGCGCTGGCGGCCGCCGTGGTGCTCGCCGTGCTCAGCGCCGGCGCCCTCCTCGCCTGCGAACGCCTGCGCCCCCGCGGCGCCGCCCCCTCCGGAGGTCTCTGATGCCCGCCCGCATGCACCACCACGATGCCGCGCCCGCCCTCCGGCTGCGGGGGCTGGCCGTCGCCTACCCGGACGGGTCCGTGCCGGTGACCCGGGCGGACCTGGACCTCGCCCCCGGGGAGATCGTGGCCCTCCTGGGGCCCTCGGGCTCGGGGAAGTCCACGGTGCTGCGCGGGATCGCCGGCCTGGAGGACGTCCCCGCGGGCACCGTGGAGCTCGCCGGCCGGGACGTCACCGCGGTGCCCACGCACCGGCGCGGCGTGGGCATGGTCTTCCAGGACGGGCAGCTGTTCCCCCACCGCACGGTGGCCCGCAACGTGGCCTACGGGGTGGAGGCCGCCGGCTGGGACCGCTCCCGCCGGGACGCCCGCGTGGCGGAGCTCCTGGAGCTCGTGGACCTCGCCGCGCTGGCCGACCGGCCCGTGCAGACCCTCTCCGGCGGGCAGGCTCAGCGGGTCGCCCTGGCGCGCTCGCTGGCTCCGTCCCCGGCGGTGCTGCTGCTGGACGAGCCGCTCTCCGCCCTCGACGCGGACCTGCGCACCCGCCTGGCCGCGGACATCCGGACGGTGCTGCGCGCGGAGGGGGTGAGCGCCGTCGTCGTGACGCACGACGCCGCCGAGGCCGCCGTCATGGCGGACCGGACCGTGCGCATGGGGGCCGACGGCGTGCTGCACGGCGCCGCGGCGGACGGGGCGCTGACCGCCGGGTAGCGTGACCGCATGAGCACCTCCTCCGCCCGCGGCCGCCTGAGCGCGGAGGACGTGGTGGACGCCGCCGTGGGGATCCTGCAGGACTTCGGCATGGGGGACCTGTCCATGCGGCGGGTGGCCTCCGTGCTGGGGGTGCAGGCCTCCGCCCTGTACTGGCACGTCCCGGACAAGCAGACGCTGCTGGCGCGGGTGGCGGACCGGATCGTCGCGGACGTGGAGCGGGCCTGCGCCGCCCGCCGGGTGGAGGACCTCGCCGGCCGGGCGGAGGAGGCGGAGGCCGTGCTGCTGCGCCACCGCGACGGCGCGGACGTGGTCCTCTCCGCGCTCGCGCTGGGCCTCGGCGGGCTGGGCCTGCACCGGCTCCTCGTCGACGCCGCCCACACGCCCGAGGAGGGCGAGCGGGCGTTGGCCGCCCTGCTGGGCACCGCCGCCTTGCGCCAGCAGCGGAATCAGGCCGCCGCGCTGGGCCTCCGCCTGGGCCCGGACGTCCAGGCACGGCGCACCGGAGCGCTCTGAGGAGGACGCCGGTGCGGCCCATCGCGCGGGCGACCAGGTCTGCCCTGAGCCGGGGGCGCTCACTATCGTGGTCGGGACGTGGACGGCGCGGGCACCGCCCTGGGCGGGCCCTCGTCGCCAGCCAGCCCGCCGCCCCGGTCCCGGCGAACCACTGCCGGAGCGGCCCCGCCAAACCCGCCGGCAGCCTCATGGACAACAGCAGCACTCATCCTCGAGAGGGGCAGGTGAGGTCCCTCCACTTCGACACCGACGCCTCCTCCCCGGATGCGTTGCTGGACCCGATGTGGGCCTTCACGGGACCCCGCGCCTCCCGCGCCGGCGCGCCCGCACCGGACGGGGCCGACGTCCTGGCCCGTCGTGTCCGGCCGGCGCACCCCGGACCGGTGCCGGCCGGCAGGACGGGGTGCGCGTGGTCGCCCGCCCGCTGGCCATGCTCCCCGGCGTCGACCACGGGCGGGCGTTGCGGCTGGACCTGCACCCGGTGCGGGACGGGATCGTGTTCGTCTCCCGGCACCTGGAGCTGCGGGAGCTCGGCGACGACGTCAAGGGCCTGGTGCTGACGGGCGTGGTCCCGGCGGCGCGGCTGGGGTACTTCTGGGACACCGTGGCCGGGGACCTGCCCGAGGGGCGGCCCGTGATCGTGCGGCTGCGCTCCAACGACGACGCCGAGCTGCTGACCCTGCTGCGGGCGATCGCCCCGCCCTGGCTGCGGGTGGTGTCCTACCGGCTGGACGAGTCGCCCGTGGGCTCGCAGCGCTCCAGCTACCTGCTCCCGGACGTGGACGGCGAGGCGGTGGCCGCCAGCGGAGCGGAGCGGGTGCCCCTGGAGACCCTGCGGGAGGCACACCAGGCCAGTGCGGAGGTGGAACGGGCCTCCCGGGTGTTCCTGGCGCGGCGGCGCGTGGACCGGTTCGTGCGCCGCTCCGTGCCGGACCTGATGCACAGCCTGTCCTACACGGACCCGGCGGAGGTGCGGCACGTCTACGTGGACGGGTCCGTGCTGCGCGGCACGCGCACCGGCGGCGCCGCGGCCGTCACCCGCTCCGGCCCGTGGGCCGCCCACGCGCTCCCGGGCGCGACCATCCCCCTCGAGGCCGAGCTCGAGGCCCTCACCCTGGGCCATCTGATGGCGGCGTGGTCCGGCACCCCCGATGAGCGGGTGCTCATCCACTCGGACTCGCGGGCCGCCCTCGCCCTGCTCCGGGAGGCGCACCGCGAACGCCTGACCCTCGGCGACGCCCGTGGCGAGCGGATCCGTCGCGCCCTGCGGCGCCTGTTGGCCGCCGTGGACCTGGCCGGGTCTGCCGGGGTGGAGGTGTCCACCCTCTGGGTGAAGGGCCACGCCGGCACGCACGGGAACGAGCTGGCCGACGACCTGGCCCGCTCGGCCGCCCGGAACACCGCCGCCGGGGTGTCGGCGGACGAGATGCGCCGCCGCATGCGGCACGTGGTGCAGCTCTGGGACGCCACCACGCACCCCCCGGCCTAGGGGCGGGGCGCCGTCGAGCCGCACCCGCCCGACGCGTCGACCAGGGCGGGTCCCGGGGTGCCATGACGTAGCGTGGCCACCATGGGAGCCCTCGCCGACGCGATCAGCGCGTTCAACTCGAAGTACTGGTATCTGGTCATGGCCCTGCTGGCGTTCGCCGGCGTGTGGTTCACCGTCCGCACCGTGGGCGTGCAGGTCCGCATGCTCCCGGAGATGATCCGCTCCGTGGCGGCCAAGAGCCCGGAGGGCGGCGCGGACGACGGCGTCTCCCCCTTCCGCGCGTTCACGATCTCCGCGGCCTCCCGCGTGGGCACGGGCAACGTGGCCGGCGTGGCCATCGCGATCGTGCTCGGCGGCCCCGGCGCCGTGTTCTGGATGTGGGTGATGGCGATCCTCGGCGGCGCCACCGCGTTCGTGGAGTCCACGCTGGCGCAGCTGTACAAGCGGAAGGACAGAGACGGCTTCTTCGGCGGGCCGGCGTACTACATCCGGGACGGCCTGGGCCTGAAGTGGCTGGCGGCCCTGTTCGCCGTGGCCATCACGGTGACCTACGGGTTCGTGTTCAACGCGGTGCAGTCCAACTCGATCTCCGAGTCCGTGCAGGCCAACTGGGGCGCCTCCACCACCACCGCGTGGATCGTGGGCGTCGCGCTGGCCGTGATCACGGCCCTGGTCATCTTCGGCGGCGTCCAGCGCCTCTCCTCCGTGACCAACGTGATCGTCCCGGTCATGGCCGTGGCCTACGTCCTGCTGGCCGTGGTGGTCATGGTCATCAACATCACGGAGATCCCCGCGATGTTCGCGCTGATCGTGCGCCACGCGCTCGGGTTCGAGCAGGTGGCGGGCGCCGCCGTCGGCATGGCGATGGTGATGCAGGGCGTGCGCCGCGGCATGTTCTCCAACGAGGCCGGCATGGGCTCCGCCCCGAACGCGGCCGCCGCGGCCGCCGTGTCCCACCCGGCCAAGCAGGGCTTCGTGCAGTCCCTGGGCGTGTACTTCGACACCCTGCTGGTCTGCTCCGCGACCGCGTTCATCATCCTGCTCTCCAACCCCGAGTACGGGAACACGGACGCCCTCGGCATGGTGGTCACGCAGAATGCGCTCCAGCAGGCCGTGGGCGCCTGGGCGGGCCCGTTCCTCACCGTGGTGATCTTCTTCCTCGCCTGGTCCTCCGTGCTCGGCAACACCTACTACGGCGAGGCCAACATCCGCTACCTGGCCGGGGAGCGCGCCCCGCAGTGGATCACGGCGTTCCGCGTGCTGGTGCTGCTGTGCGTCGTCGGCGGCGCCCTCGGCACCGTGTCCCTGGTGTGGAACCTCGCGGACACCTTCGCCGCGCTCATGGCGACGATCAACCTGGTGGCGATCATCCCGCTCGGCGGGCTGGCCGTGAAGCTGCTCCAGGACTACGAGCGCAAGCTCAAGGCCGGCGAGGACCCGCACTTCCGCCTCGCCGACCTGCCCGAGGCGAAGAACGTCCCGCTGTGGGGCGATGAGGACGCCGAGCTCATGCGCACGGAGCAGGGCCATGGCGCCGGCGCCCGCGAGGAGCTGCACCACTCGGACCGGCCCGGCCGCGGGCACGGCGGCGGGTCGCACTCCGCCTGAGCGTCCCGGGACGACGACGGGGCGGGCACCGGTGATCCGGTGCCCGCCCCGTCGTGTGCTCAGGGCGCGTGGTGCGCTCAGCCGATGGAGGAGATGCGGCCGATCACGAACAGCAGGACTCCGATGACGACCAGCGCGATGAGCAGGCCGAGCAGGATCCTGCCCATGCCGCCCTCGCCGGACTTGTCGGCCTCCATGCCGGGGTTGGTCGGACCGACGCCCAGGCCCTCTGCGGGCGGGGTGTCCCCGGCGACGGCGTGGCCGGAGTTCTCGTCCGTGGCGCGGGCGAGGTGGTCGGAGCGGTGGGCGTCGGCGGGCTGGTCGGGGTGATGCGGGGTGGCCATGGCGGTGTCCTCTCGGGTCTGGGCCTGTCGGCCCCGGGTGCCTGCCGCCCACGCTATCGGCGCAGCTCCCTCCCGCCCCAGGGCGGGGGTGCCGCCGCCGTACCGGCTCTCAACGCCGTGCCCCCTCCCGACCCCGGCGAGGCCCGCGCGTCCATCTGCCGGACCGGCCCTTGCCCCGGGCCCCCGCCCTCCCTAACGTGTCTCGGGTCACACTCGAAGCGGAGCAAGGAGCGGCCCATGGGCGAGGCCTACATCATCGACGCGGTGCGGACCCCGGTGGGGCGCCGCGGCAAGGGGCTCGCCGGGGTCCACCCGCTGGACCTCGCGGCGGCACCGATCCGGGAGCTGGTGGGCCGGCAGGACGTCGACTCGGCCGAGTACGACGAGGTCATCCTCGGCTGCATCGACCAGCTCGGCCCGCAGGCCATGGACGTGGCGCGCAACGCCTGGCTGGCCGCGGGGCTCTCGGAGGACGTGCCGGGCTCGACGATCGAGCGCCAGTGCGGCTCGGGCCAGCAGGCGATCCACTACGCGGCGCAGGCCGTCATGAGCGGGACGGCGGACCTCGTCGTCGCCGGCGGCGTGCAGTCCATGAGCGCCATCCCGCTCTCCCGGTCCAACACGGCCGCCCGCGAGCTCGGCTTCCCCGACCCGTTCACCGGCTCCGAGTCCTGGGCCGCCCGCTACGGGGACGAGGAGATCTCTCAGTTCCGCGGGGCCGAGATGATGGCCCGGCACTGGAACCTGGACCGTGACGCCCTGGAGGAGTTCGCGGTGCGCTCCCACGAGCGTGCGCTCGCCGCCCAGGCCGACGGTCGCTTCGACCGCGAGATCCTGCCTCTCGCCGGCCTCACCGCGGACGAGGGGCCGCGCACCCCGGACGCCGCGAAGATCGCCTCGCTCGATCCGATCGTCCCCGGCGGGCTGCACACGGCGGCGTCGGCGTCGCAGATGTCCGACGGCGCGGCCGCCCTCCTGCTCGCCTCCGAGGAGGCGGTGCGTCGTCACGGCCTCACCCCGCGCGCCCGCATCCACCACCTCTCCGCGCGCGGCGCGGACCCCGTCATGATGCTCTCCGCCCCGATCCCGGCCACCGCCTTCGCACTGCGGCGCATGGGGCTGGGCATCGACGACATGGACCTGGTGGAGATCAACGAGGCGTTCGCCGCCGTCGTGCTGGCCTGGCTGACCGAGACCGGCGCGGACCCCGCGAAGGTCAACGTCAACGGCGGGGCGATCGCCCTGGGCCACCCCATCGGCGCCACGGGTGCCCGCCTGATGACGTCCCTGCTGCACGAGCTCGAGCGCACGGGCGGCCGCTACGGCCTGCAGACCATGTGCGAGGGCGGCGGCCAGGCCAACGTCACCGTGATCGAACGTCTCTGACCCATCCCCCGGAGGTTCCCATGCCAGACCAGATCACCCACCCCACCG
>NZ_JAKRNH010000072.1:0-11859 GCF_022346985.1 Micrococcus sp. ACRRV | reverse complement strand
GGAGGAACCGCCGCCCATGACGCCCTCCTCGGCCGGGTCGGGGCGGGCGGGGTCCTCGGTGGGCGTCATGGGCGGCGGTTCCTCCTGGTCGGCGGGTCCGACCAGGGTAGGGACGACGATGACGGCGCCGCGCCCACCGTCGTCACCGGCGGTCATGCTCGGCCCGCCGGGGCCCCGCGGGCGTCCGGCGCGGGCCAGGGCGACGGCGGCCGGTGTGGACCCCGTCCCACGGCCGGGGCGTCCCGGCCCCCTGGCCGCCCGCGCGTGTCAGAGTAGGTCCATGACCACCTACGCCACCCTCGCCGCCCGGTACGCCGACGCCTTCGACTCCGTCGCTCACGGCGAGCGGGCCCGCGAGGCGGGTCGGCACCTGCCGTTCGCCGCGCTCGGGGAGCTGCAGGCCGCCGGGTTCGGCAAGGTCGGCGTCCCCGTGGACGCGGGCGGCGAGGGCGGCGGCAGCGAGACCGTGCTGCGCCTGCTCATGGATCTGGCCGCCCGGGACGTGAACACCGCGCACGTCTGGCGCTCCCACCTCGTGTTCATCGCCACGGCCATGGACCAGGCGCCCGCCCGCCGGGACCGGTGGCTGCGGCACATCGTCGCGGGGGACTGGGCCGGCTCCGCCCTGGCCGAACGCGCCGGCGGGGCCGCGCCGGGCCGCGCCGCCACCCTGGCCAGCCGGGACGAGGGCGGCACCTGGGTCGTGCGGGGGCAGAAGTACTACGCGACCGGCTCGGCCTTCGCGACGTGGACCGCCGCGACCGTGGGCATCGAGGGGGCGGACCTCGTCTCCCGCCGGAACTCCAAGCGGGCCGGGGGCGCGGTCCGCGAGCCGGACCGGGCCGTCGCCGTCGTGCGCGTGCGTCAGCCGCGCGTGGGCATCAAGGACGACTGGGACGGGTTCGGCCAGCGCCTGACCGCCACCGGGTCCGTGGTGCTCGACGACGCCGCGGCCGAGGAGCTGCTCGAGGTGCCGCGGCAGGACGGGCCGGTGCCCGTGCTCATGGAGGCGACCCTGCTGGCGCTGCAGGCCGGGATCGGTCGGGCGGCGCTCACGGAGGGCACGCAGCTGCTGCGGAAGCGGCGCCGCACCTTCAACACCGGCACGGCCGCGCTGCCCAAGGACGACCCGCAGCTCCTCGAGATCATGGGACAGCTGGCCGGGCGGCAGGCCGCGGCCGAGCTGATGGTGCGCGAGATCGGGCGTCTGCTCGACGAGGGGGAGGACGGCGCCGACGGGGCCGGCCTGGCGGAGGCCGACGTCGTGGCGGCGTCCGCCGAGGCGATGGCCGCCGCGTACCGGGCCCAGGCCGTGGTGCCGGAGGCCGTCCTCGAGGTGTGCACCCGCATCTTCGACACGCTCGGCGCGTCGGCGACGTCGGCCACGCTCCGGCTCGACCGGCACTGGCGCAACGCCCGCACCCTCGCCACCCACGACCCGGCGGCGTTCAAGGTGCGCATGGCCGGCGACTGGCTCGTGAACGGCACCCCGCCGACCGCCTACACGTCCGCGGGCGACGCTCAGGACTGACCCCAGAACCGGTCCTCCGCCGGCCCGTCCGAGGAGAACAGCCGCACCTGCGAGATCCGGCCGTCCGTGACGGTGAGCAGGTCGATGCCGTCCTGGTCCAGCACCTCGCCGTCGCGGCGGCCCGTGAAGCGGACCGGGGCGGCGACGACGTCGCCGTTCGTCATCAGCGGGCCGGCCGGGGCCACCGCGAAGGTGCCCTGGCTGACCTCCATCATCCCGCCGATCAGCGCACCGACGGCCTCCGGCCCGCGGTGCACTCCGGCGAACCGGTTCTCACCGGGCTGGTGCCATTCGATGTTCGGATCCAGGGCGGACATCGCCTGCTCGACGTTGCCGTCGGCCAGGTTCTGGAAGTAGGCGCCGACGACCTCGGCGGGGGTGAGGTTATTCATTCTCATCTCTCCTACAGTGGGTGGTAACGCGACCTCTCCGTCGCCCTTCCATGGTGGGCGGCGGGCCGCTGGTCACCTCAACGTGCCTACGAGGGGAGTTCAGACGATCGTCATGAACCGTTCATGGAACCCGCTGCTGGCCAGCTGCCCGTCCCGCACCTCCCTGGCGCGCATCGCCAACAAGTGGACGGCCCTGATCGTCATCGCGCTGGCCGAGGGGCCGCTGCGGTTCGGCGGGCTGCACGACGGCGTCGACGGGATCAGCCGGAAGGTCCTCACGGACACCCTGCGCGACCTTGAGCGGGACGGCATCGTCGCGCGCACGGATCACGGCGGTGTGCCGCGGCGCGTGGAGTACGAGCTCACCGCTCTGGGGCGGACGCTGGAGACGCCGCTGGCCGCGCTGGTGGACTGGGCGGCCGAGCACCACGACGCCGTGGAGGCCGCGCGCGTCGACTACGACGAGCGCCGGTAGGGTGACGCCAGTGGCCGCGGCGCCCTGCCTCGGCCGGCAGCAGCCCCAGGAGGAGAACATGCAGCGCAGACGTGCCGTCCGCGCGGCCGGGCGGCCGGACGTGCCGGGCTCAGGCCCAGCGGCGCAGGGCCCGGCGCTCCAGCAGGCCGAGCAGCCAGTCGGTGAGCTTGCCGAGCACGGCGAGCAGGATGATCGCCAGGATCAGGCGGTCCGTGCGTCCGTTGTTCTGCGAGTCGGTGAGCAGGAAGCCCAGGCCCATCGAGGAGGCGATCAGCTCCGCGGCCACCAGGAACAGCCAGGCCTGGGCCAGGGCCAGCCGCAGGCCGGAGAACACGGCCGGCACCACGGCGGGCAGCTGCACCGTCCGCAGCAGGGACAGCCCGTGGTAGCCGAAGGCCCGTCCGGCCTCCACCAGGTGCGGGTCCACGTGGCGCAGGGCGGCGTAGACGGTGGTGAACACCGGGAAGAACGCGCCGATCGCGATGAGGGTGACCTTGGACTCCTCGCCGATCTGCATCCAGAGGATCAGCAGCGGCACCCAGGCCAGCGAGGGCACCGCGCGCAGCGCCCCGATCAGCGGGGCGAACAGCGCGTCCGCCCACCGGGACAGCCCGAGCGCAGACCCCACGGCCAGCCCGAGCGCGGCGCCGAGCAGGAAGCCCAGCAGCACGCGCTGGGTGGAGATCCCCACGTGCAGCCACAGGTCGCCCCGCTCCAGCAGGTTGACGCCGGCGCTGAGCACCGCGCCGGGGGAGGGCAGCTGCACCGCGGAGAGCAGCCCGGCGGCCGTCACCGCCCACCACAGCACCAGGAGGACGGCGGGCGCGGCCAGCCCCACCACCGCCCGGGCGCCGGGCCGGTCCAGCACCCGGGACCGCTGCCGTCGGCGCGCCCCCGTCCCCCCGTCGTCGTGACCCGACCGCTCGCGTGCCTCGGGGCCCGTCGTCGCGGCGGGGGTGGTCAGGGCGGTGCTCATCGGATGGCCTCCTCGGCGAAACGGGTGTCCAGGATGCTCGCCAGGGCGGCGTCCACCTGGTGCTGGTAGTCGACGGACCCGGTGTCGACCAGGATCCGTCCGACCCCCGTCAGGGCGTCGAGCAGCTCCTGGCCCGGCACGGGGCTGACGTCCGCGTTGGTGCGTTCGAGGATCACGGTGCGGGCGACGTCGGGAGAGATCTTCGCGGCCTCGGCCAGGATCCCGACGGTCTCGTCCGGGTGCTCGAGCGCCCAGGCGCGGGCGCGTTCGTACGTGTCCAGGACGGTCTGGGCGGTCTCCGGGTCCTCCTCGAGGAAGGACTCCGTGGCGTTGAGGACGGAGAACGTGTTCAGGGCGAGGTCGCGGTACAGGAAGCGGGCGCCCTCGGCCTCGGCCTTCGCCATGATCGGGTCGAGCCCGGACCACGCGGCCACCGATCCGCCGGCGAGGGCGGCGCGGCCGTCGGCGTGCTGCAGGTTCTGGATCTCGACGTCGGCCGGGTCCACCCCGGCTGCCTCGAGCGCCTGCACGGCGAAGAAGTACGGGTCCGTCCCGCGCGTGGCGGCCACCGTGCGGCCCGCGAGCTGGGCGACGTCCGTGATGTCCGAGCCGGGCGGGACCATGAGCGCGGACCACTCCGGTCGGGAGGCGATGCCCACGATGCGCGTGGGGGCCCCGTTGGCCCGGTTCAGCAGCGCGGCCGAGCCGGCCGTCGACCCGATGTCCACGGAGTTCGAGCGCAGGAGTTCGTTGGCCTTGTTGGAGCCGGCGGAGAACACCCAGTTCACCCGGACCCCGCGGGGCGCGAGCGTCTCCTCCAGCCATCCCTGGTGGCGGATCACGAGGGAGAGCGGGTTGTAGGTGGCGTAGTCGATGCTCAGCGTGTCCGGACCGTTCACCGGCCCGGCCGTCGCCTCACCCTGCAGGACGCATCCGCTCAGGCCCAGGGGCAGGGAGGCGGCCAGCAGGCCGAGCGCCGTGCGACGGGTCAGGCGGGCGGAGCCGGCGCCGCTCATCGGGCGTGGCTCTCGACGCCGAGGCCCTCGAGGAGCTCGGAGCGCAACTGGGCCAGGCGGGCGTCAGCGCGGTCGCGGGGCCGGGCCCCCGGCACGTCCACGATGCGTCCCACGGTCGCTCCGGGGCGGGCCGCGCCGTCGGGCGCGGGGACGTCACGGGCGAGCAGCAGCACGCGGTCGGCGAGCTGCAGGGCCTCCTCCACGTCATGGGTGATGAGCAGGACGGTGGTGCCGGTGGCGGCGTGCACGTCCAGCAGCAGGTCCTGCATCTTCAGGCGGGTCAGGGCGTCGAGGGCGCCGAAGGGCTCGTCGAGCAGCAGCACGCCGGGGCGGCGGGCCAGGGCGCGGGCGAGCGAGGCCCGCTGGGCCATGCCTCCGGAGACCTCCCGGGGGCGGTGCTCCGCGAAGGGCGCGAGGCCCACGAGCTCGAGCAGCTCCTGCACGCGGGCCCGGCCCGCGGCGTGGTCCAGCCCCCGGGGCAGGCCGAGTTCCACGTTGCGGCGCAGGGTGCGCCAGGGCAGCAGGCGCGGCTCCTGGAAGCCGACGGCGGTGCGCTCGTCGTAGGGGCGCACGGGCGAACCGTCGATCAGCAGCTCCCCGTCGAAGTCCGGGTCCAGGCCGGCCACGGCGCGCAGCAGCGTGGACTTGCCGCAGCCGGAGGCGCCGATCACGGCGAGCACCTCGCCGGGCGCCACGGTCAGGTCCACGTCGCGCAGGACGACGCGTGGTCCGTCCGCGGAGGGGAACGTGCGCCCGACGCCGCGGAAGACGACGTCGAGGCTGTTGCGGTCCTCGCCCCGGGCCGGGGTGGAGGCGGTGGCACGGGAAGGCGCGTGCACGCTCATGGAGGGCTCCCATCGTCGCTTCGTCGTCGGTGTCGGCGCCGGACGGACACGGATGCCAGTAGACCACCGTGGGCCCGGTCGGCCGCGCGTTCGCCCGGCCGCCGGCGCCGGAGGGGTCACACGGGCGTCACACCGGGGGCGCCGGGCCCCACGCCGAGGCCAGCGCCGAGCCAGACGTTTCGGTCGTCTCCGCAGGGTGGAGGCAGCAGATTCCTCTGGCTCAGCGCTGGGGTGCCGCAGGGCCGCCGCAGGGGCGCCGCAGGGCCGCCACCCGCGGACGTGTCCTCCGTCACGGTCAGGGCATGTCACGAACCGGGCGCCGGACGCGTGGCCGGGCCCGGCAGAGCCGTCATGAACCCCTGGGCCGGACCGACTTCCACCGCCGGCCGCGTCGGCGTTGCATGGTGCGGAACCGTCGCCCGCCCGGCCGCGCCCCTGCGTCGGGCGGCCTTGGAAAGGAGACCCATGAGCACCGCCGAGAACGCCGGAGCCGGAGCACCCACCCGCCCGGACGAGCACCGCGAGATCCTCTTCAACGCATTCGACATGAACTGCGTCGCCCACCAGTCCCCGGGGCTCTGGCGTCACCCCGACGACCACGCCCGCGACTACAACACCCTGGGCTATTGGACGCACCTGGCGCAGACGCTGGAGAAGGGTCTGTTCGACGGCCTGTTCATCGCCGACGTCCTCGGCCCGTACTCCGTGTACGGCGGCACCTCCGAGGCCGCCATCAGGACCGGCGCGCAGACCCCCGTGAACGACCCGTTCCTGCTCGTCTCCGCGATGGCCGCGGTCACCGAGCACCTCGGCTTCGGCGTCACCGCCGGCACCGCCTACGAGCACCCCTACCCGTTCGCCCGCCGCCTCGCCACGCTCGACCACCTCACGGGCGGCCGCGTCGGCTGGAACGTGGTCACCGGCTACCTGCCCTCCGCCGCCCAGAACATGGGCCAGGACGACCAGATGGAGCACGACGAGCGCTACGAGCACGCCGACGAGTACCTCGACGTCGTCTACAAGCTCCTCGAGGGCTCGTGGGAGGACGACGCCGTCGTCTATGACAAGGAGTCCGGCGTGTTCGCGGACCCGGCCAAGGTCCACGACATCGCCCACGAGGGCACGTGGTTCAAGGTCCCCGGCCACGCCGTCACCGAGCCGTCCGTGCAGCGCACCCCCGTGATCTACCAGGCCGGCGCCTCGACGCGCGGCCGCGCCTTCGCCGGCAAGCACGCCGAGGCCGTGTTCATCAACTCCCCCACGAAGGAGCTGGCGGCCGCCACCGTGAAGAAGATCCGCCAGGCCCTGGTGGACGCCGGCCGTGACCCGTACGACGTGAAGATCTTCGCGATGCAGACGATCGTCACCGGGGCCACCGACGAGGACGCGCGGGCCAAGTACGACGACCTGGCGCAGTACGTGGACCCGCTGGGCGGCCTCGTGCTCATGTCCGGCTGGATGGGCATCGACCTGTCCCAGTACGACCTGGACGAGCCGATCGGGGACGTGAAGTCGAACGCCATCCAGTCCGCCGTGGAGACCTTCCAGAAGGCCTCCGGCACGGACGAGGGGTGGACCGTGCGCAAGCTCGCCGAGTGGGTGGGCATCGGCGGCTTCGGCCCCGTGATCGTGGGCGGCGGCGAGTCCGCGGCCCGCCAGCTCGTCGAGTGGGCCGACGAGACCGACGTGGACGGCTTCAACCTCGCCTACCACATCACCCCGGGCACCTTCGAGGACATCGTGGAGTTCGTGGTCCCGGAGCTGCAGAAGCTCGGCCGCTACAAGACCGCGTACACGGACGGCACGCTGCGCCACAAGCTCTTCGGCCGCGGCGACCACCTGCCGCAGAACCACCACGGCGCGTCCTTCGCCTTCCGGAACCGGCGGGGCTGAGCGGACGCCGCTCCGGCCTGCGCGTCCAGGCGGCCTCGGTAGGGTGGCCCCGACCAGGTCGACAGACGTGGGCGGGCGGCCGCGGCTGCCCGCCCGGCAGGAGGAGCACATGCAGCGCAGACGTGCCGTGCACGCGGCGGGGCTCGGGGTCGTGGCGGCCCTGACCCTCGCCGGGTGCGGGACCGACCAGCAGGACGTCGGGGAGGCGTGGCAGCACGCCCGCGCCCAGATCGACGGCGCCGAGTCCGTCCGCATGACCATGGCGTCCGTCAACGACTCCCAGGGCCCCAGCGTGGTCGCGTGGGACGTGGCCGGGCCGCTGGAGGGCGCGGACGGGACGACCACCGGCCGCATGCAGGTCGGCCGGGACTCCTGGATGACCGTCCGCTCCGTCAGCGCGGACGGCAAGACCTGGGCCAGGGTGGACACCGAGGGCCAGGACGTGCCGGAGCAGATCGCCTCCATGTACCGCACGGACGGCTGGACGGAGACGCAGCAGTCCGGGCAGAACGCGCTGCGCGCCACCCTCGACGCCGTGGGCCTGCCCGCCGCGGACGCCCTGGACGGCGTCGATGTGCAGCCCGAGAAGGTCGACTGGTCCGGCGGCACCGCCTACCGCTACGCGATGCCCGGGGACGTGGCCTCCGCCGCCCGCGGAGACAGCCAGTTCTCCGTGCGCGCGTTCACCGTGGACGAGGACGGCGACCTCGTGGGCCTGCGCGTCGAGGACGGCGGCGTGATCCAGGAGTTCGCCCTGAGCGACTGGAACGAGATCGAGCCGGCGGAGGCGCCGGAGGAGGCGCAGCACTGATGCGACCGACCACCCCCCGCACCCCCGCCCCGCACGGCGGCGCCCGCCGTCGGGCGCTGTCCCTGGCCGCGCTCGGCGCGGCCGCCGCCCTCTCCCTCTCCGCGTGCGGCGCCTCCGGCGAGGACGCCTCGGCTGCCTGGGACGCCGCCCGCACACAGCTGCAGGACGCGTCCTCGGTCCGGCTGACCACGGAGGCCCGCAACGACTCCGGCGCCGCCCCCGGCACGCCGGACGGCGTCGAGATCGCCGGCGACGTCCACAGCTCCGACCTGTCCTACACGGGCGTGTTCCGCACGGACGGCTACATCACGCGGGACGAGTCCCGCACCGTCGGCGGCCAGCGGTACGAGCGGTTCACCCTGGAGCAGTCCGGCGGCGTCTCCGGCGAGGGCCGCCCCGCGTTCGCGGAGAAGTGGAAGAAGGCCGAGCCCCTGCCCGGGGACGCGAGCATGCGCTCCATCCTGGACGGCGTGCTCACCGCCGTCCCCCAGGCCGGGGCCCTGCAGGGCGCGGACGTCCGGGCCACGGACATCCGCCGCCAGGGACGGGACGCCACCCGCTACGTCCTGGACACCCCGGTGAAGGGCGGCACCACGGACTCGAGCCTGACCGCGTTCACCGTGGCGGACGACGACGGCACCCTCCTCACCGTCGAGACCACCGGCCCCGGGACGCGCGGCACGGTGACGTTCTCCGACTGGAACGCGGTGGAGCCCGTCACGGCGCCCGCCGCCGAGGACATGGCGCAGGACACGGCCACCGCCAAGTGAGCCCGGCGTGTGGGGCCGGGGACCCCGGCCCCACACGCAGACGACGGCGGCCCGCCTCCCGTGGGGGAGGCGGGCCGCCGTCGTCGTGCGGGGTCGATCAGGCCGCGGGGCCCTCGTCTGCCAGCGGGGTGGAGGGGTCGGAGACCACGTCCGGATCCGCGCCGTGGGCGTTGCCGGTGGTCACGGTCTCGTTGTTGGAGGCCGGGGACGGCTGGTTCGAGGAGGTCTTCTCCTGGACGGCCTGCTTGGCGTCGGACGCGGCCGAGGCGGCCTTGCCCTTCGCGTCGGAGGCCACGACCTGGGCCTTGTCCTTCACGACGCCGACCTTGTCCTTGGTCTTCGGGTCGTTCCAGACCTTCTGCGCGTTCGCGGTCATCTTCTGGAGGTTCTGACGGCCCTCGGCGCTGCCGAGGAGGTAGCCGGCTGCGGCGCCGACGGCGAGGGTGAACCAACGCATGGGGTGTGCTCCTTCGTCGAGTACCGGGCCCGCCCCCTTCCGGGGCGGCCGGCGCGCTGTTGCGCTTTCGTGGACACCACTGTGGCGACTCAGCGTCCGGCGGTCAATGGTCGGCGGCCCCTCAGCCCTCCGCCGCGCGTCGGCCGGGGACGCTCACCCGGGCGTGGTGGATGCGGTGCACGGCCTCGACGACCACGCAGCCGCCCAGGGCGATCGCCAGGGACGCGGCCAGCAGGTCCGGGGCGGGGAGCTCCATCTGGTGGTACCAGCGGGAGGCCGGCACCAGCACGGCCGCGGCCAGCAGCGCGTACATGCCGGCGACCACGCCGCACATGAGCGGGCGCAGCGGCCGGGAGATGCACGTCAGCACCCAGAGGCCCAGCAGGGTCAGCGTGATCAGGGACGCGGTCTGCAGCTGGGCCGTGTCCACGGGCTTCGAGGAGAGGTGCCGCGCGTACCAGGAGACCGCCAGCATCGCCGCCACGATCGTCACGCCCGCCGGCACCGCGAACAGCAGGGCGCGGCGGAGGAAGCCGGGCACGTAGCGGCGCGGGTTCGGCAGCAGGGCCAGGAAGAACGTCGGGGCGCCGATCATCAGGAAGTCCGCCGTGGACGCCTGCCGCGGCAGCAGCGGGAACGGCCAGGCCAGCAGGGAGAACACCAGGCCGAACAGGAGCGCGTAGGACGTCTTGGTCAGGTAGATGTGCGCCAGGCGCTCCATGTTGGCGATCACCTGGCGGCCCTCGCGGAGCACGTCGGGGAGGCGGGCGAACCGCCCGTCCAGCAGCACCATCCGGGAGACCGCCTTGGTGGCGGGGGCGGCGTTGCCCATGGCGATGCCCAGGTCCGCGGTCTTCAGGGCCAGGGCGTCGTTGACGCCGTCGCCCGTCATGGCCACCACGTGCCCCCGGGACTGCAGGGCCGCCACCATGGCCTGCTTCTGCTCCGGGGCCACGCGCCCGAACACCTCGTGGGACTCCAGGACGTCGGCGAGCTCCGCGGGGTCGGCGGGCAGGGTCCGACCGTCGACGGCGTCGCCGGGCACCTCCATCCCGACGGCGCGCGCCACCGCCGCCACCGTGCGCGGGCTGTCCCCGGAGATCACCTTCACGGCCACGCCCTGCTCGCGGAAGTAGCCGAGGGTCTGGGCGGCGTCCGGACGGACGTCCTCCGCGAAAGTCAGGACGGCGACGGGCTCGCGGCCGGCCGGGAGGGTCTCCCCGGCGGGCGCGTCCGACGCGCGGCACAGCAGCACGGTCCGCAGCCCGCGGTCGGCAGGCGCGGTGCACGCCTCCGTGAGCGCGGCGGTGCGCTCCGGGCCCAGGTGCGCGGCGTCCGCGAGGGCCTCCGGGGCGCCGAGCAGCCAGGTCCCGGCCATGCCGGGGTGCGCGGCGTCCGCGTCGGGGCCGAAGGTCACGGCGGACCAGCGGCGGACGCTGGAGAACGGCACGACGCCGGTCGGAGAGGAGGCCGGGGCCGCCGGGAACGGCTCCCGGAGCGCCGCGGCGGTGGGGTTGGCGTCCGGGTCCGCGCCGAGCCAGGCGAGCACCGCCCGCGCGCCGGGGTCCAGCGCGACGGCCGCGGCGTCGTCGTGCGGGAGGGCGGGGGCGCCGACGGGCGCGTGGGCGCCGTGGAAGACGATCCCGCCCTCCGTGAGGGTGCCGGTCTTGTCCAGGCAGACCGTGTCCACGCGGGCGAGGATCTCCACGGCGGGCTGCTCCTGGATGAGCACCGCGCGGCGGGCCAGCTTGAGGGCGGCCAGGGCGAAGGAGATGGTGGTCATCAGGGCCAGGCCCTGGGGGATCATCGCGGTGACGGCCGCCACGGTGGCCACGAGGGCCGCCTCGAGCGCGGGCTGGTCCCCGCCGCCGAGCACGCGGGACCAGCCGCCGGCTGCCGTGACCTGGCCGTGGAGGATCACGGCGACGATCGGCACCAGGGCGATCGTGAGCCAGCGCGCCACCTTCTCCAGGGCCGCCCGCAGTTCGGAGTGCGCGCGCGTGAACCGGCGGGCCTGCACGGCCAGCTTGGCCGCGTGGGAGTCCGCGCCCACCGCCGTGGCCTGCACCAGGGCGGTGCCGGCGACGACGGCCGAGCCCGAGAGGACCGCGTCCCCGGGAGCCTTCGGCACCGGGTCGGACTCGCCGGTGAGCAGGGACTCGTCCACGTCCAGGCCCTCCGACGTGAGCACCGCGCCGTCCACCGGGACCTGGTCCCCGCGGCGCAGCACCACGACGTCGTCCAGGACGACCTCCTCGATCCGCACCTCGCGGCGGGCGCCGTCGCGGACCACGAGGACGCCGTCCTGGTGGAGCAGCGCGATCCGGTCCAGGGCGCGGCGGGCGGAGTTCTCCTGCACGACGCCGATCACCACGTTGGCCACGGCGGCGAGGCTGAACAGGAGGTCGAACCAGCGCCCGAGCACGACGATCACCGTGGCGCACAGGGCGATGACCAGGTTGAACAGGGTGAGCACGTGGGAGCGCAGGATCGTGCCGAACGAGCGCGAGGTGTCCTTCGGCTGCACGTTGACCCGGCCGGCGGCCACGCGTTCGGCCACCTGGGCCGAGGTCAGCCCGGCCAGGGCCGCGGGGCCGGCGTCGGCGGCGGGGACGCCAGCAGGATGACCGAGGCGCTCGACGGCCGCTGGCTCGTGGACACCCAGGGCATGATCCCCGTGGACGAGATGAACC
>NZ_JAKRNH010000071.1:0-12015 GCF_022346985.1 Micrococcus sp. ACRRV | reverse complement strand
CATCAGCACGAGGGCCAGCAGCAGGGGCCACTGGCGCAGCACGGAGCGCACCCCGCCCCGGGCGGGGTGCGCTCCGTGCTGCGCCAGTGGCCCCTGCTGCTGGCCCTCGTGCTGATGTGGTGCGCCGTGTGGCAGGACTTCTCCGCGCACGTCGCGCTCACGGGCCTGCTGTTCTCCCTGCTGGTGGTGGTGCTCTTCCCCATGCCGCCGATCCCCTTCGGGGGCCGCTTCCACCCCGGGCACGCCCTGGTGTTCACCGGCCGCTTCCTGGCGGACGTGGTGGCGTCCTCGCTGTCCGTGACGCGCGTGATCCTCACCCGTGGCCGCACGGTGCGCAGCTCCGTGGTGCGCGTGCCGCTGCGCAGCCACGACGACATCGTGCTCACCCTCGTCAGCCACGCCCTGGCGTTGGTGCCGGGCTCGATCGTGCTGGATATGGACCGGGCCAACGGGGTGCTCTACCTGCACGTGCTGGACGCGACCACGGACGCCGACGTCGCCGACTATCGGGCCAAGGCCCTGCGGGTGGAGGCAGACATCATCCGCGCCGTCGGCACCCGGGCGGACGTGGCGGTCCTGCGGGACCACCCCGACTCCGCCCCGGACCCGGAAGGTGTGGAGGAGCGCCGCCGGCACCCCGCCTACCGCGCGGAGCTGCTGCCCGACACCCCCGGGCCGGTCGCCCCCGCGCCCGTCGACGCACGACCCGAGCCCGACGCCCCGGGAGGAGACCGATGAGCCTGCCCCTGACCCTCGCCGCCTGGATCGGCGGCGCGATGCTGTTCGTCGGCGCCGTCGGCGCGCTGTACCGGATCGCCCGCGGCCCCTCCCTGCTCGACCGCGCCGCGGCCACGGACGTGCTGCTGGTGGTGCTCTCCGGCGCGCTGCTGCTGGACATGGGCGTGCACCGCCGCACGGACACCGTCGTGCTGGTGCTGCTCGCCGCCGCCGTCGGCTTCATGGGCTCGGTGATGGTCTCCCGGTTCGTGGAGGACCGCCGCCCCGAGCACCCGCAGGAGCATGAGGCCCTGGTGCCCGGCACCTCGGACGTCCCGGCCCCGAGGGAGGACGCGTGATGGACGCCGCCTGGACCGACTGGCTCGCGGCCGCCCTGCTGGTGGGCGGTGCCTTCTTCTCCCTCGTGGCCGGCGTGGGCATGACCCTGCTGCCCGACCTGCTCTCCCGCATGCACGCCTCGGCCAAGCCTCAGGTCCTGGGGCTGCTGCTCATGGCGTGCGGCGTCGCGGTGCTGTGGCAGGCGTGGGCGTGGGTGCCCGTGCTCGTGCTGGCCTGGGTGACCCAGATGATCACGGCACCGGTGGCCTCGCACCTGATCAGCCGCACCGGCTACCGCACCAAGCACGTGCGGCGGGACCTGCTGCACCGGGACGACCTCGCCGCCCAGGCCGAGCCCGGGCCGCGTGAGGACCCGGACGCCCGCTGACCTCCGCGCCCGGCGCCCGGCGCCCGCCCGGGGAGGACGACGGCCGCCGTCGAGCTCCTGCCCGGCGGCGGCCGTGACGGTGCGGGCGGGACCCGCGCGGGGGAGGTCTCAGACCTCGTTGTCCACGTCGCTGGAGGTCTTCTGGGCGACCTTGCGCACGCCCTCCGCGGCGGCGCGCTGGCCGGCGACCTTCAGCACCGAGGCGATGCCCGCCGAGGCGAAGGTGAAGGCGAGGGCCTCGACCAGCGGCACGGTCTCGTCCGTGGCGTCGGAGGGGGCGTCGTGCCCGGTGACCAGCTTCCAGCCGCCGGCCACGAGGCGGGATGCCACGATGCCGCCGACGACGGTGATGCCGGTGGCCAGGACCTTCTGGATGACCTTGTCCATGTGCATGCCTTCCGTTCAGAGAGCGTCGCCGCGCCGTGCGCGCGGCCCTCGGACCACCCTAGCGGGAGGGCTCAGTCCTCGTCCCGGACCGGGTCGCCGCTGACGTGCACGCCGGGGTCGCCGTCGGCGTCGAGCCATGCCTGGAGGCGCTCGGTGAGCTCGGCGTCCACGGGGACGTCCCGGCCGTCCACGGTGCGGATGGGGAGCACCCCGCGGACCGAGGAGACCAGCCACAGCCCGTCGGCGCCGTCGAGGTCGGCGGGGGCCAGGGGGCCGTAGCCCAGGCGCCAGCCGGCGGCCTCTGCGGCGGCGAAGATCACGGACTGCGACGTGCCCGCGAGGATGCCCTTCTGGCGCAGCGGGGTGACGATCCGGCGGGTGCCGTCCGCGCCGGTGCGGGCCAGCAGCAGGGTGGAGGTCGGGCCCTCCAGGAGGTAGCCGTCCGCCGACGTGAACACGACGTCGTCCGCGCCGTGCGCCTTCGCGTGGCGAAGGGCGGCCATGTTGACGGCGTAGGAGAGGGTCTTCGCGCCGGTGAGCAGCCACGGGGCGCCCTCGACGGCGGCGGAGTCCAGGCCGCGCTCCAGCAGCAGCACCCGCACGCCCTCCGCGCGCTCGGCGTCCGAGGTGCGGGCGGCCGGGGTGAGCAGCGCCCACGCCGTGGGCCGGGCCTCGACGCCGGCCGGGGCCTCCGGGCCGCGGGTCACCGTGAGCCGGACGGAGAGCCGGTCGCCGGGGGCCACGGGGTTCGCGGCGGCGAACCCCGCCAGCCCCGCCTCGATCGCGGCGCGCCACGGCTCCGGGTCGGGGGCGGCGATCCCGAGGGCGTCGGCGGAGGAGGCGAGGCGGCCGAGGTGGGCATGGGCGCCAGGATAGCCCGGCGCCCATGCCCGGGCTCAGGCGCGGTCCGCGCCCACGGGGGCGGCGTCGGCGGCCTCCCCGGCGGCGCCGTGCCGCTCGAGCCCGGCGCCCTCCACGTCCACGTCCGGGAGGATCCGGTCCAGCCACTTCGGGAGCCACCAGGCGGCGTCGCCGAGCAGGTGCATGAGCGCGGGCATCAGCAGGAGGCGCACGACGAACGCGTCCAGCAGCACGCCGAAGGCCAGGCCGAAGCCGATGGGGCGGATCATCGCGTCGTGGGAGAACACGAAGCCGCCGAACACCGAGATCATGATGATCGCCGCCGCCGTCACCACGGCGCGGCCGGCGCGCAGGCCGGTCATGACGGCGTCGCGCGCGGGCTGCCCGTGGGCGTAGGCCTCCCGCATGCCGGAGGCGATGAACAGCTGGTAGTCCATGGCCAGGCCGAAGAGCACGCCGATCATGATGGTCGGCAGGAAGCTCAGCACCGGGCCGGGCGCGTGCACGTTGAACAGGCCGCCCAGCCAGCCCCACTGGTAGATGGCCACCACGCCGCCCATGGCCGCGAACACGGACAGCACGAACCCGCCCGTCGCGATGAGCGGCACCAGGATCGAGCGGAACACCAGGATCATGATCAGCAGGGACAGCCCGACGACGACGCCCAGGTACAGCGGGAGCGCGGCGGAGAGCTTCTCCGAGACGTCGATGAACCCGGAGGTCACGCCGGCCACGCCGAGGTTCGACGCCTCCCCGGCGGGCTCGGTGTCCCGGAGGGTGTGGACGAGGTCCCCCGTGGAGATCGCGTTGGGTCCCTCCTCCGGAAGCACCTGGAACATGGCCGTGGTGCGGTCCTGGTTGAACCCGGCCGGGACCACGGCGGCCACGTGCTCCAGGCCCTTGAGCTGCTCGCCCACCTGGACCTGCGCGTCCTCGGCGGTGGTCTCGTCCAGGCCGGAGGGCAGGTCCACGGTGACCACCAGGGGCCCGTTGTAGCCCTCGCCGAACTCGTCGGCGATCAGCTCGTAGGAGACCTGGGAGTCCGAGCCCACGGGCTCGGAGGCGCCGTCGGGCAGGCCCAGGCGCATGCTGCCGAAGGGGATGGCGACGACGATCAGCGCGGCGGCCGACGCGAGCACGGTGGCGACCGCGGCCGGCGTGGACATGCGCCGGCGGCGGCGGGCGTCCCGCACGGCGCGCGCAGCCGAGCGCGAGACGGGGGCGGCCGCGTGCGAGCCGGAGGGGGCCGCGGCGTCGTCGGCGACGGGGGCGGCCTCTGCGGCCCGGCGGGCCCGCTCCTTGCGGGAGAGGATCCGCATCCCGGCCAGGGAGAGCAGGGCGGGGGTGAGGGTGACCGCCACGAGCACGGCCACGGCCACGCAGACCGCGCCCACGGTGCCCATCAGGCCCAGGAAGGGGATGCCGGTGACGTTGAGGGCCACCAGCGCGATCACCACGGTGATGCCGGCGAACACCACGGCGTTGCCGGAGGTGCCGTTGGCCAGGGCGATGGACGCGTGCAGCGGGGTGCCGCGCTTGAGCTCCAGCCGGTGCCGGTTGACGATGAACAGCGCGTAGTCGATGCCCACGGCCAGGCCCAGCATGATGCCGAGCACCGGGGTCACGGACATCATCTCCACGACGCCGGAGAAGGCCAGCGCGCCGGCCGCGCCCACCCCGACGCCGATCAGCGCGTTCACCAGCGGCAGGCCCGCGCCCACCAGGGTGCCGAGCATGAGGACCAGCACGAGGGCCGCCACGGCCAGGCCGACGACCTCACCGGGGCCGATCAGCGAGGGCATGGTGGCGTTGAGCGCCTGCGTGGGGATGGCGCGCACGCCGGGGATGTCGGCGTCGGCCAAGGCGTCGATGACGGCGGTCTTCTGCTCCGTGGTCACGTCCAGCGAGGGGCGGTCGAACGCGACCGTGCCCAGGGCGGCGGAGCCGTCCTCGGAGACCACGCGGTAGCCGTCCGTGAGGGTGAGCATCCGCTGGCCGCGGTCCGCCTTCTCCCGGCCGGCGGCCAGGTCCTTCCGGGCCTGCTCCAGCTGCGCGGGGCCGTCGGCGAGCTTCGCCTCGTTCTGGGCGATCTCGGCGCGGCCCGCCTCGAGCTCCCGCACGCCCTGCTCGTGCTCCGCGCGGCCGGCGTCGATCTTCTGCTGCTGGGCGTCCAGCTCGGCACGGGCCGCGGTCAGGGCCTTCTCCCGACCCGCGGCCAGCTGTGCGCGGCCCTGCTCCAGCTCGGCGGCGGCGGCCGCCAGCTTCTCCTCGCCTGCGTCGAACTCGGCGCGTCCGGCCTCGGTCCGCGCGCGGGCCTCCTCGAGCTGCGCGGCGCCGGCGTCGAGCTTCTCCCGCTCGGGGGCCAGCCGTGCGTCGACCGCGGCGGCGGCCTGCTCCGGGGTGGCCCCGGCGGCCTCCGCCTGGGCGATCGCCTGCGCACGCCCGGCCTCGAACCGCGCCTGGGCCTGCTCGAGGGCGGCCTCCTGCTTCGCGATCTCCGCCTCGGCGGCCTCGAGGGCCGGCCGCTGCTCCTCGAGTGCGGCCACACCGGCGTCGTACTCGGCCTGGCCGGCGTCCAGCTTCTGCTGCGCCTCGGTCAGGGGCGCGGTGGCCTCGGCGGGCAGGGCGTCCAGCCCGCGGGCCTCGAGGTCGGCGCGGGCCGCGTCGAGCTTCTCCTGGCCCGCGTCGAGCTGCGCGGCGGCGGCGTCGAGCTCCTTCTGGCCCGCGTCGGCCTTGTCCTTCGCCTCGGCCAGCTGCGCGCGCCCGTCCTCCAGGGCCTTCTCGTTCTCCGCGATCTTCTGCTCGCCCTCGGCGATCTGGCGGCGGCCGTCCTCGAGGGCGGTGCGGGCCTCGTCCTGCTGGCGGGCGACGTCGAACGGGTCCACCACGGAATCCACCGCGTCCTGTCCCTCCACGCCGCGCAGGGCGTCGCTGACCGCGCGGCGCTGGGCTTCCGTGAAGGCGGAGCCGTCCTCGGTGGCGAAGACCACCTGGCCGGTGCCCTTGGCGGCGTCCGGGAACTGCTCCTTGAGCCGGTCCGTGACCTGGGCCGTGGGCGTGCCGGGGATGGTCACCGCGGTGGTGAGGGTGCCGCTGAACGCGAGGAACGCGCCCACGGCGAGGGCCAGGGCGATGAGCCAGGCGAGGATCGCCGCCCAGGGGCGACGCGCGGAGGCGAGGCCGAGGCGGTGGAGGAGCGTGGCCATGGGGCGGTGCCTTCCGTGCGGGAGCGGGGAGCGGGGAGCGGGGACGCCGGCCGGGAGGTGGCGGACGCGCACATCCTACGTCAAGCGGAGCGCGGCGCTCCGGTCGGGGGAGGCTCCGGCGGCGGGCCCCGTCGGTCGGGCCGGGTCAGGCCGAGGGGCGGGTCTCCGGCAGTGAGGCGTCCTTCGCCTGCTCCTGCGTCAGCCACTCCTGGATGCCGACGGCGGCCTCGCGGGCCCGCACCACCAGGAAGCCCAGCTGCGCGGTGTCCGCGGAGACGGAGAGCGGCAGCTGGCCCAGGGGCGGCTGCACGAAGCTGGCCAGCACCACGTGGCCGTGGCCGGTGGACAGGCTCACCATGGCCTGCTGCGGGGACGCCGCGCCCGAGGAGACGATCTCCGCCTGCGAGGAGGCGACGGCGTACATCGACGAGTTCAGGGCCGCCAGCCGGCCCACGTCCGCCTGGGGCACGCCGAGGGAGCGGAGGTTCATGCCGTCCGCCGTGCACAGCATGGCGCTGCGGATCTCCGGGAACTCCCGCTGCAGCTGCTGCAGCCGCGGCAGGGCCATGGTGCCGATCACGCGGGACCACAGCTCCCAGTGCTCGGCGATCTCCGGGTCCAGCGTCACCTCCTCGGCGTCGGAGGGGCCGCCGGCGACCACGTCCGCCGGCTCCTGGTGCGGGTTCTGGTCGGTCATGCGGCTCTCCCGGGGGTCAGGGCCAGGCTGGCGACGGTGCGCCCCCACACGGACTCGTCGCCGAGCAGCTCCAGCCACCGGCCGATCTCGAACGCCGCGTCGGGGCGCTGCCCGAAGACCCAGAGCACGAGGCGCGCGCGGCGGGCCGTGACGGAGTCGCGGGCGGAGGAGAAGCGCACCTGCCCGGGGGTGCCGAGCAGGGCGATCCGGCGCCCCTCCGGGTCCGTCCACTCGCCGTAGTCGATGCCCACGGTGGTGGTGGTCTTGCCGTCCTGCGCGGGCTCGGTGAACGCGAGCGTGGACCGGCGCACGTCGGTGCCCGCCACGGAGACGTCGGAGAGCGCGGTGACCGCCGTGGTCTTGCCCACGCCCATGGGCCCCACGAACACCACCTGGCGCGCCGTGGTGGCGCCGATGACGGCGTCGGACGGGGCTGGTGACAGGGGGGTCCTCTCGGGGCGCGTACCGAGGAGGATGTCTAGAATCGCGAGCGCATGCGCCCGCTCGTCCGACGACGGAGCGGCGGTGCCCCGCCTCGGCTCCGTGTCCGGCGGACATGCGGGCACCCCCGCGGACCCCACATCCCCCGACCCCCAGGAGATCACCATGGCCAGCCAGGAAGAGCTGACGCGCATCATCGACAACATCAACGCCGACGTGAACGGCTTCATCGGCGCCTCGATCGTCGACATGGAGACCGGCATGCCGCTGGCCTCGCGCTCCACGCGCGCCGACTTCGACCTCGAGGTCGCCTCCGCCTACAACTCCGAGATGGTCAAGTCCAAGCTCAAGACCATCCAGGTGCTCAACATCCGCACCACCCTGGAGGACATGCTGCTGACCCTGGGCGACCAGCTGCACCTGATCAAGATGCTCGACGAGCGCACCTTCCTGTACTTCGCCGCGGACCGCTCCGCCACGAACCTGGCGCTGCTGCGCTCGGCCGTGAACCGTCACACCGTCAACTTCCGCTGACCGGTGGCGCCCACGGCGCCCCGTCGAGCCCTCGGCTCGGCGGGGCGTCGGGCGTCTCTCTCCCCCCGGTCCGCGACGCCAGGGTCGACTCAGGTGGACAGGCGCAGGTCGGCGGCGCCCGCCGGGTCCGCGGCCGCGAGGTAGGCCTCCTCCTGCCGTGCCCAGCGCTCCCAGTGGGGCGCGTAGGCGTCTCCGTCCCGGGCCAGCGCGGCGGTGCGCCGGACGTCCTCGGGCGCGTCGACCCACACGGCGAGGTCCAGCAGCGGGCGGGCGCCGGGGCAGAGGGCTCCGACGCCCTCGCAGACGACGACGTCCAGCGCGTCGGGGTCCAGGGCGCGCGCCTCCCCGGGGGCGCCGGCGTGCCAGTCCCAGGCGCGCCAGCCGGCGGGTCGTCCCGCGGCGAGGGCGGCGACCGCGCGGACGTAGGGGCCGTCGTCGGCCGTGGCGGCGGCGAGGCCGTCCCACCCCGGGTACATCTCCTCGATGTGCAGGACGTCCACGCGGGCGTGCGGGGCCAGGCGTGCCGCCAGGGCCGCGGCCAGCGTGGTCTTTCCGGCCCCGGAGCGGCCGTCCAGGCCGATCAGCGCGGGACGGGGCGCGCTCACGGGCCCTCCGGGGCGCGCCGTGCCGGGCTCGGTGGAGGCGTTCACGGCGCCCGATCCTACGTCGCCGACCGGGCGGCCGTCCGTCCCGAGGACCTCCCGCCCGCCCGGGCAGGCGAAGGGCTCCGCCGGATCCGCCCGGCGGGGCCCTCGTCCGCATCCGGTCACGCGGACCGACGGCAGGTCACTTCTGCTTGGCGGCCTCGGCTTCGCGCAGCGCGTCGGCGTGGCTCAGCTCGCCGTCGTCGGTGGCGGGGAAGGAGCGCATGGACCGCGGGAACAGCTCGAGCTCGGCGATCGCGTCGACCATCGCGCGGACCTTCTCGATCTGCGGGCCGGGCATCTCGTGGACGCCGATGACGCCGGGGCCCACCACGTTCCAGTGGGCGTGCTTCAGGGTCAGCTGCAGGTCGTTGAGGGCGTGCAGGCGGACCGGCAGGACCTCGGCGACGTGGTGCCCGTCCTCGACGGACAGCCCGGGGTCGGTGGAGGCGCGTGCCCGCGAGTCCACCGCCGCGGGCGGTGCGTCGGAAGGGTCCGGCGTCGACCCGACGGGCCGGGAATGGAATCGGATCACCGCGCGTTGACCCGGACACAGCGAACATGAGTGGGATCGACTCAGGTTCATTGACACCGCCGAAGGGGCGGTGGCAACCTGAGTCGCGAAGGCTCAAGCGGGCCCGTCGGGATGCGTCCCGGCCGGCGGCGCGGGCCAGGTTCTCACCGTCAGATAGGAAAGGACACACCATGTCTCGTGCAGTCGGCATCGACCTCGGCACCACCAACTCCGTCGTCGCAGTCCTCGAGGGCGGCGACCCGGTCGTCATCGCCAACGCGGAGGGCGCCCGCACCACCCCGTCCGTCGTCGCCTTCTCCAAGGGCGGCGAGGTCCTGGTGGGCGAGGTCGCCAAGCGCCAGGCCGTGAACAACCCGGACCGCACCTACGCGTCCGTCAAGCGCCACATGGGCACGGACTGGACCACCGAGGTGGACGGCAAGAAGTACACCCCGCAGGAGATCTCCGCGCGCACCCTGATGAAGCTGAAGCACGACGCCGAGGAGTACCTCGGCGAGAAGGTCACCGACGCCGTGATCACCGTGCCGGCCTACTTCAACGACGCCGAGCGCCAGGCCACCAAGGAGGCCGGCGAGATCGCGGGCCTGAACGTCAAGCGCATCATCAACGAGCCCACCGCCGCGGCCCTGGCCTACGGCCTGGAGAAGGGCAAGGAGGACGAGCTGATCCTGGTCTTCGACCTGGGCGGCGGCACCTTCGACGTGTCCCTCCTCGAGGTCGCCAAGGACGAGGACGACTTCGCCACCATCCAGGTGCGCGCCACCTCGGGCGACAACCGCCTCGGCGGCGACGACTGGGACCAGCGGATCGTCGACTGGCTGCTGCAGCAGGCCAAGTCCAAGGGCGCCGACCTGTCCAACGACAAGATCGCCCTGCAGCGCCTGAAGGAGGCCGCGGAGC
This sequence comes from Micrococcus sp. ACRRV, assembly GCF_022346985.1. Lineage (NCBI taxonomy): Bacteria > Bacillati > Actinomycetota > Actinomycetes > Micrococcales > Micrococcaceae > Micrococcus > Micrococcus sp. ACRRV. The sequence goes on along the minus strand of NZ_JAKRNH010000071.1, from coordinate 2,366 downwards.
AGGCCAAGAAGGAGCTCTCCTCCGCCACCTCCACCAACATCTCGCTGCAGTACCTCTCCGTCACCCCGGAGGGCCCGGTGCACCTGGACGAGCACCTCTCCCGCGCCAAGTTCCAGGACCTCACCAAGGACCTGCTGGAGCGCACCCGCAAGCCCTTCAACGACGTGATCAAGGAGGCCGGCGTCAAGGTCTCCGACATCGACCACGTGGTGCTCGTGGGCGGCTCCACCCGCATGCCCGCCGTGTCCGAGCTCGTCAAGGAGCTCACCGGCGGCAAGGAGCCGAACAAGGGCGTGAACCCGGACGAGGTCGTCGCCATCGGCGCCTCCGTCCAGGCCGGCGTGCTGGCCGGCGAGCGCAAGGACGTGCTCCTGATCGACGTGACCCCGCTCTCGCTGGGCATCGAGACCAAGGGCGGCGTGATGGCCAAGCTCATCGAGCGCAACACCGCCATTCCGACCAAGCGCTCCGAGACCTTCACCACGGCCGAGGACAACCAGCCCTCCGTGTCCATCCAGGTGTTCCAGGGCGAGCGCGAGTTCACCCGGGACAACAAGGCCCTGGGCACCTTCGAGCTGACCGGCATCGCCCCCGCCCCGCGCGGCATGCCGCAGATCGAGGTCACCTTCGACATCGACGCGAACGGCATCGTGCACGTCTCCGCGAAGGACAAGGGCACCGGCACCGAGCAGTCGATGACCATCACGGGCGGCTCCTCGCTGTCCAAGGAGGACATCGACCGCATGGTGAAGGACGCCGAGTCCCACGCCGAGGAGGACAAGGCCCGCCGCGAGGCCGCCGAGCGCCGCAACCAGGCCGAGCAGTCCGCGTACTCCGTGGACAAGCTGCTCGCCGACAACGCGGACAAGCTGCCCGAGGACGTCACGACCGAGGTCCAGGCCGACGTCGACGCCCTGAAGGCCGCCCTGGAGAAGCAGGACAACGACGACGAGGTCAAGGCCGCGTTCGAGAAGCTCCAGGCCTCCCAGGTCAAGATCGGCGAGGCGCTGTACGCCCAGCAGTCGGCCGAGGGCGCCCAGCCCGACGCCGAGTCCGGCTCCGCGCAGGCCGACGAGGACATCGTCGACGCCGAGGTCGTCGAGGACGAGGACGAGAAGAAGAACTGACCCGTCCGATCGGGTCCGGCGCTGACCGGGCCCCGGCGGCACCGGCGGGCCGGCCACGAGGGCACCACCCGCGTGGCCGGCCCGCCGTCCTCTCCCGCACCTCCCACGCCGCGCCCGCCGCGGCCCGTGACGAAAGGACCCCAGCATGAGCGAGAACCAGAACGAGACCCCCAGCCCGGAGGAGCCGGTCATCCGCGACCGCCGGCGCATCGACCCGGAGACCGGCCAGGCCCGCACCCCGGGCGCCGGCGAGGACACCGTGCCCGCGCAGGAGCAGGGTCAGGCGCCCCAGGACTCCGGCGACGCCCTGTCCCAGGCCGAGCAGATCCTCGACGAGGCCGGCGCGGCCGCCGAGGCGGAGGCCCTCCCGGCCGCCGGCTCCGACCGCGAGGCCGAGCTGCTCGAGGACCTGCGCCGCCTGCAGGCCGAGTACGTGAACTACAAGCGGCGCGTGGACCGCGATCGCGACGTCGCCAAGGAGCAGGGCGTGCTCAAGGCCGTCACCGCGCTCCTGCCGGTGCTCGACGACCTCGACGCCGCCCGCGCGGCCGGCGACCTCGAGGACGGCCCGTTCGCGGCCATCGCCGCGAAGCTCATGACCGCGCTCGAGGGCCTCGGACTGGAGCGCGAGGACCAGGAGGCGCTGGCCGGCGTCGAGTTCGACCCAGTCCGCCACGAGGCCGTCATGCGCCAGCCCCACGCCGAGGTCCCCGCGGACCACGTGGTGCAGGTCTTCCGCAACGGCTACGCCCGGGACGGCCGCGTGCTGCGCGCCGCCCAGGTGATGGTCTCCGCCGGCCAGGACTGACCGGCCAGGACGGGCGGATCCCGGGGCGCCGCACGACGCGGCGCCCCGGGCCCGGACCGCCACGCACGACGACAGCAGACACGAACGGAGAGGAGGCACCATGGCCTCGCAGGATTGGCTCGAGAAGGACTTCTATCAGGTCCTGGGGGTGTCGAAGGACGCCTCCGAGTCCGACATCAAGAAGGCGTACCGCACGCTCGCGCGCAAGCACCACCCGGACCAGAACCCCGGGGATGCGGCGGCGGAGCAGAGGTTCAAGGAGATCTCGGAGGCGTACGACGTCCTGAGCGACCCGAAGGACCGCCAGGAGTACGACGCGATCCGCTCCATGGGCGGCGGGGCCCCCAACCGGGCCCCCCCCCCCCTGGAGCGGGTCGCGTCGTACTCCGGGCGGTCCGTCGGGTCGCGGAGGTCGGCGTACCCCACCGTGA
>NZ_JAKRNH010000070.1:0-12114 GCF_022346985.1 Micrococcus sp. ACRRV | reverse complement strand
AGACAGGTCCCTCCCTGGAGGACTGAATGCTGTTCCGCTACGAGCTGCGCCGCTTCCGCGGCGTCCTGCCGACCATCGCCCTGCTCTTCATCGTGCTGGTGCCCACCATCTACGGGGCGCTCTACCTCTCCGCCAACTGGGACCCCTACGGCAACCTGTCCTCCCTGCCGGTGGCGATCGTCAACGAGGACAGGCCCGTGGAGTCCGACGGCAAGACCCTGACCACCGGCGCCGACATCACGGAGGAGCTGGTGGACCAGCACACCTTCGACTGGCACGAGACCACGCGCGACGACGCCGAGGCCGGCCTGCGCGACGGGCGCTACTACCTGGTCATGGAGATCCCGGAGGGGCTGAGCGCGGACCTGGTCAGCGCGAACACCTCCGACCCCCAACAGGCGCACATCACGCTGCGCCGCAACGACGCCAACGGCTTCGTGATCGGCTCCGTGACCTCCTCCTCGCAGTCGAAGATCGAGAACGCCGTGGACAAGGCGGCCGTGGAGGCGTACTTCAAGGCCGTCTTCGAGAACCTCGCCACCATCCGGCAGGGCATGGCCGACGCCCGGGACGGGGCGGGCAGGCTCGCCGACGGCGCCGGTCAGGCCGACGACGGCGCCGCGCAGCTCGCGGACGGCATCGCCCAGGCCCACGACGGCTCCGGGCAGCTCGCCCAGGGCGCCTCCGACGCGCAGGACGGCGCCGGTCAGCTCGCCGACGGCGCCGGGCAGCTGAAGGACGGCGCGGACCAGCTGGCGGCCGGCGCGACCTCCGCGAAGGACGGCGCCGTCCAGCTGCAGACCGGCATCGGCCAGGCGCGGGAGGGCTCGCAGAAGCTCGCCGACGGCGCCGGGCAGATCGCCGCGAAGGTCCCCGACCTGCGCGACGGCGCCACCGCCCTCTCCAACGGGCTCACCCAGCTCGACACGGGCTCGGCGGACCTCGCCGACGGCGCCCACCAGGTGGCCGACGGCACCCAGCAGCTCTACGACACGGTCATCCCCGGCCTGGACGCCGTGATCGAGCGTCAGGACAAGGTGGCCTCCGACGTCGCCACCGTCAACCAGGACGTGCAGACCCTCAACGACGCCGTCGCCACCGCGGGATCCGGCGCCGGCGGGGACATCGACACGGCGTCCGAGCAGCTGCAGGCGCTCGCCGAGTCGAACCCGGACATCGCCGACGCGCCCGAGTACGCGGCGCTGCAGCAGTCCCTCACGGACGCCAAGGAGAAGGCCGGCTCGGCGACGTCGACGGCCCAGGACGTCGCGGACCGCTCCGCCGCCGTGAACTCCCGCGTGCAGGGCTTCGTGTCCGAGGACGTCGCGGGCAACGCCAAGGCGGACATCACGAAGCTGAACGACGGCGCCCACGCCGTGGCCGAGGGCGCGGACACCCTCCACGCGGGCATCGGACAGGCGAACACGGGCGCGCAGGCGCTGGCCGACGGCGTCGGGAGGTTCGCCGACGCCCTGGACCAGCTGGCCGCCGGCGCGACCGCCCTCGACGACGGCCTGGCGCAGCTGGAGGACGGCTCCGGACGGCTCGTGGACGGGCTCGGGAAGCTGGAGACCGGCACGGGTGACCTGGCCGACGGCGCCGGTCGGCTCGACCAGGGCGCGGGCGAGCTGCAGACCGGCCTCGGGAAGCTCTCCGACGGCGCCACGAGCCTGGACTCCGGGCTGGCGCAGCTGGAGACCGGCTCGGGCGACCTGAAGACCGGCCTCGACAGCCTCTCCGACGGCGCTACCCAGCTGCACGACGGCCTGGCGTCGGGCACGGACAAGATCCCCGCGCTCTCCCAGGACTCCGCGGACGAGGCGGCGCTCGTGATGTCCCGCCCGGTGCAGGTGGACATGGACGTGCTGAACCCGGCCGGGGTGTACGGCCGCGGCGTGGCCCCCCTGTTCTTCTCGATCGCCCTGTGGGTGTTCGGCATCGCCGCGTTCAACGTCATGCGCCCGGTGAACGGCCGCCTGCTGGCCGGCCGCCGCAACCCGCTGCTGCTGGCGCTGAGCGCCTGGCTGCCGGTGGGCCTGCTCTCCGTGGTGGGCTCCCTGGTGATGCTCGCGGCCACCGTGCCGCTGGGGATCGACCCGGTGCACCCGTGGCACCTGGTGGGGCTCGTGGTGTTCACCGCGCTCGCGTTCTCCCTGTTCGCGCACCTGGTGGTGACGGCCCTGGGCACCCCGGGCAGCGCGGTGCTGCTGGTGACGCTGATCCTGCAGCTCGGCTCGGCCGGAGGCACCTACCCGGCGGACGTGCTGCCGCCGTTCTTCCGGTGGGTCAGCCCGCTGATGCCCATGACGCACTCGATCAACGCGATCCGCTACGCCCTCTCCGGCGGCCAGCCGGCGCAGTTCTGGGGCGCGGTGGCGTTCCTCGCGGTGTTCGGCGCGGCCTGCCTGTTCCTGGACATGGCGGTGGTGCGCCGCCGCCAGCGGTTCCGCATGAAGGACCTGCACCCGGCCCTGGAGAAGTGACCCGCCCCCACGTTTTCGTGCCGGAGACGGACGGCGCGTCGCCCGCTTTCGTTCGCGAAACGGACGGCGCGCCGCGCGTTTTCGTGCGGGGAACGGACGGTGTCACACTGACGGCATGAGCGATGCCGCCGCGGGCGCACCCCAGCTGATCTCCCCGTTCCTCTGGTTCCACGACGGCGCCGAGGAGGCCCTCCGCTACTACGTGGACGTCTTCCCGGACTCGGAGATCGAGGAGATCCAGCGCTACCCGGACGAGTCCCCGGACCCGCACTGCGCGGGCATGGCCGGGAAGGTGATCAGCGCGTGGGTGCGCCTGGGCGGGGTGCGCTTCGGGGCCCTCGACGGCGGCCCGGCCTTCACACTCAGCGAGGCGGTGAGCTTCGTCGTCGCCTGCCGGGACCAGGAGGAGATCGACCGCTACTGGGCGGCGCTCTCCCACGTGCCGGAGGCCGAGCAGTGCGGCTGGTGCAAGGACCGCTTCGGCGTCTCCTGGCAGATCATCCCCGCGGACATGGGCCGGCTGCTGCAGAGCCCGGCGCAGATCCAGGCCATGATGGCCATGCGGAAGATCGAGGTCGCCGCCCTGGAGGCGCTCGCGTGATCGCCCCTGCGGCGCCCGGCCCCACGACGACGACGCCCCGCCGCCGGTCCCGGCTGGCCCTGGCGGCGGCCGCCACGGTGGCGGCGGGACTGCTGGTGCGCGTGGGCCTGCGCGGTGTCCCCGGCGCGGCCGCGTGGACGGGTCCGCTCGGGGACGCGCTCTACGCGGTGCTGGTGTTCCTGCTCCTGGCCTGGATCGCGCCGCGGGCGCGGACGCTCCCCCTCACGGCGGCGGCGTTCGGCGTGTGCGCGGCGATCGAGCTGTTCCAGCTCACCGGCATCCCGGCCGCGCTCGGGAGGGCGTTCCCGCCCGCGCGGCTGGTGCTGGGCACGGGCTTCCTGTGGAGCGACCTGCTGCTGTACCTGGCGGGCGTGCTCGCCGCCGCGGCCGTGGACGCGGCCCTGCGCCGCCGGGCGGCGCTCAGTCCTCGAGGCAGCGGTCCTCGGGGTCGATGACCCCCATGATCCGGCGGCCGATGGCGGTGAGCTGGCGCAGCTGGGCGCGGGTGAGCGGGTCGACGACGGCGCGGCGCACCTCCGCCACGTGGCCGGGCGCGGCGGCGACGACCACCTCACGCCCCTCGTCGAGGAGCACGGCCAGCGTGTAGCGGCCGTCCTCGGGGTCGGGGCGGCGCTCGACCCAACCGCGCTTCTCCAGCCGGGTGACCACCTGGGAGAGGCGGGGCAGGGAGCCGGAGGACAGGTAGGCGAGCTCGCTCATGCGGCGCTGCCCGCCCTCGGCCTCGGAGAGGCTCGCCAGGACGGTGTACTCGAAGTGGCTGATGCCGGCCTCGCGGCGCAGCTGGGCGTCCAGGGTGGGCTCGAGGCGCAGGACCACGCTCATCAGCGCCAGGAAGGCGTGGCGCTCCTCGTCGTCGAGCCAGGGCACCACGGACTCGGGTGCGGTGTCGGCGACGGGGTCGGATGCGGGGCGGGCGGCGTCGGACATGCCCTCCATCCTAGCCGCGGGCCTTCAGGTCTTAAGTCCCCGTGACGCGAGGAACACTTGCACCGTGAAGTCATGGGACGTAGAGTCGGCCCCAGAGACGGGGCCGCGGCGCCCCGTGAAGGAGGACACCATGACCCTCGCCGACCCCTGGGCCCAGCCGACGCCTGCCGGCGCCTACGACGACCTGCTCGCCCGCGCCCTGCCCCTCACCCGGCGGCAGAAGCTCTGGGAGCCGTCCGACGGGCGCATGCCCGCGCTGTTCATCTCCCACGGCGCCCCGCCCACCCTGGACGAGCCGCAGTGGCTGAACGACCTGTTCGAGTGGGCACAGACCATGCCCAAGCCGCGGGCGATCGTGATCGTGTCCGCGCACTGGGAGAACGCCCCCGCCGCGATCTCCGCGTCCGCCGCCGGCACGCCGCTGGTCTACGACTTCGGCGGATTCCACCCGCGGTACTACACCCTCCGGTACGACACCCCTGACGCCACGGACCTGGCCCGCCGGCTGGCCGGCGTGCTCGGCGCCCAGGGCCAGGAGGTGCACCAGCACACGGACCGGGGCCTGGACCACGGCGCGTACATCCCGCTCATGGCCATGTACCCGGACGCGGACGTGCCGGTGCTGCAGGTCTCCATGCCCAGCCAGGACCCCGCGGACCTGCTGCGCCTGGGCGAGCGGCTGCGCGAGCTGCGGGACGAGGGCGTGCTCGTGATCGGCTCCGGCTTCATGACGCACTCGTTCGCCGCCATGCGGGACCCGCGGCTGTTCGGGCACGTGGACGCCTTCGACACGTGGGCGGCCGAGATGGCCCACGCCGGGGACGTCGACGCGCTCATGGGGTACCTGGACAGGGCGCCGGGCGCGCGGATCGCCCACCCGACGGCGGACCACTACGTGCCGCTGCTGCTCACCATGGGCGCCGCGCACGACCCCTCCACCACCCGCACGGTGTTCAACCGGTTCGTGTTCTCCAACCACATCCGCAGCTTCACGGTGGACTGATCCACTGCCCTACGACGACGCGCGGCCCCCGCACCACCGGCGTCGTGCGGGTGGCTGCCGGCGTCCTGTCGCCCGTTGACGGGGTTCGCCGTGGGGCGCCTCATCCGCGTCATCTGCCGCCCCGGTCACCGCGCCACGGCCCGGGCGGCCGGGGTGCGCCCGTGCACGAGCACGTAGTACACCCCTGCCAGGACCACGAACCCCGCGAGGACGAGGTACATCCACAGGTAGCCCCCGGCGGCCAGGAGGGCGCCCAGCGGCAGCGGCGCCAGTCCGATGCCCACGTCCACGCCCAGGTAGAGCGTGGAGATGCCGGTGCCCATCTGGTGCGGCGGGACCAGGCGCACGGCGATGGCCTGCGCGGCGGGCATCAGCGTGCCGTAGCCCAGGCCGCACAGGGCGCCGGCGAGGACCACCACGGCGTCCTGCCGGGCCACGGCGAGCAGCACGAGGGACGCCGCGAAGCAGACGAGGCCGAGCCCCACCACCGCGTTGTCCCCGCGGCGGTCCTGGACGCGCCCCAGGACGAAGCGCATCACGAGCGTCACCAGGGCGTACGCGAGGAAGAACAGGCCGGCCCCGGCGCCGAGGCCGCGCTGCTCCGCGTACCCGTTGAGGTAGGTGATGACGCCCGCGTAGGCCACGCCCACGAGCAGCATGAACACGCCGATCGGCACCACGGCGGGGTGGAGGATCCCGCCGAGCCGGAAGCCCCGCACCAGGTGGGGACGGGCGGAGGCGGGCTCGTCGGGGACGCGCAGCGCGAGCCCGAACGCCAGGCCCACGGCGGCCACGGCCGTCGTCGCCCAGAACATGCCCGGGTAGCCCGCGGCGGAGACGAGCATCAGCCCCGCCGCCGGGCCGAGGGCCGTGGCCAGGGTGGTGCCGAGCGCGAAGTACCCGGTGCCCTCCGCGCGTCGGGAGGCGGGGATGACCGACTGCGCCAGCGTCATCACGGCCGTGCTGGCCACGGCGTACATGGCGCCGTGGACCAGGCGGACGGCCACCAACAGTCCCAGCGACGACGCCGGGAGGTAGGCCGCGCACGCCAGGGTCACCACGGAGAGGGAGACGAGCAGCATCCGCCGGCGGCCCAGGCTGTCCACGACGTGCCCGGCGAAGATCCGCGCGACCGTCGCACCGACCACGAAGGCGCTGGACGCGAAGCCCGCCGCCGCGTCCCCGGCGCCGAACTGCTTCACGGCGTAGAGCGCCATGGTGGTGGCGAGGAGGTAGAAGGTCAGGTACTGGGCGAAGTTCACCAGCCAGGCCACCGCGAACACCGGCGTCACGATGCGGGGGGCGGCCTCGGCGGGGGCGGTGACGGGATGGTGCACGGGGGTCCTCCACGACGACGGCGAGTGGGGCGCGCCGAGTGGCACGGCCCCATGTGCGCCATGCACATTGCATGACGCACATGGCAGTCTAGACTCCTGGAACACGGGCTGGGACCACCGGCCGGACACGGAGGAACCATGACGCAGCCCATCCCGCGCCACCCCGACCCGGGCAACACCGGGACCGACGCGCTCGACGACGTCGTCCGGGAGCACATGCTGCTCCTCCGCCGCGCCGTGCACGGTCTGGGCGCCTACCGCCGCCCCGAGGCCCTGGACCGCAGCGCCGTGCTCCTGCTGGCCCGCCTCGAGGCGCAGGGACCCATGACCATGGCCGAGCTCGCCGCCGCGTTCGGCCTCGACGTCTCCACCCTCCAGCGCCAGATCGGCGCGGCCCAGCGCGCGGGACTCGTGGAGCGCTTCCGGGATCCGGCGGGCGGCCAGGCGCGCCTGCACCGCGCCACCGACGCCGGCCGGGCGGCCCTCGAGGGGGAGCTCGCCGCGCGTCGGGCGGCCGTCGCCGAGGTCACCCGCTCCTGGCCCGCGCCCGACGTGGCCGCACTGGCCCGGCTGCTGCGGCGGTTCAACGAGGGCTCGGAGGAGCTCCGCGAACAGCCCTGGCCGCGGGAGCGGCCCGAGGCCCCCGGAGCGGCTGCCGTCCCCGCCGGCACCGCCCGACTGCGCTTCCGCGAGATGACGGAGGCGGACCTCGACGTCCTCGTCGGGCTGCTGGGGGACCCCGAGGTGATGGAGTTCTACCCCGCACCGAAGACGCGTGCCGAGGTCGCCGACTGGATCGCCTGGAACCGGCGGAGCTATGCCGAGCACGGCCATGGGCTGTGGATCGTGGAGACCCACGCGGGCGCCTTCGTGGGCGAGTGCGGGCTGACCTGGCAGCGGGTGAACGGCGAGCGTCGACTCGAGGTCGGCTACCACGTCGCCCCGGTGCTGCAGGGGCGCGGGTACGCCACGGAGGCCGCGGCGGCGTGCCGCGACCACGCCCGCGACGTGCTGGGCGCCCCCGAGCTCGTGGCCATCGTCCACCCGGAGAACACGGCGTCCCGCCGGGTCGCGGAGAAGATCGGCATGGAGGTCCTCGAGGAGGACCGCACCGGCGTGGACGCGTCATACCTGGAGGCCACCGGGGCGGAGGCCCGCACCGTGCTGGGCATGCGTCTCACCTGAACGGCACCTGCCCGGCCCGGCGCCGACCTCGCGGAAGGCGGGCGGGGGTCGCCGTCGGGCACCTCGGCCACCAGGCGGGCGCGCGGATGGCGGGCGACGGCGTCGCGGTGGTCCTGTGTGTGGACGTGGGTGGCACCCCAGATCAGGACGCCCAGGTCGCCCTCGGCCACGCGTCCACCGTCTCCTTCGGCGGCGGGGTCGCTGAACGTGACGTGCTCCATGGGGGCCTCCTGGCGCGGGACGGTGGGTGCCCGGGCCGTCGGCAGCGGACGTGTCCCGTCGAGTCTGCCCCGCACCGGGGGCGCAGGTCAGCGGACGAGGGTCGCGAAGGCCACGAAGTTGTTGTCCCAGTGCCCCGTCCAGGCGTTGTAGGAGTCGCAGGTGATGAGGCGCAGCTGGGCGTCGTCGGTGTTCCCGTAGACCTCGTCCTTGGGGAACCCGCCCCGGTCGTAGGAGACGGCGCGATCCACGCGGAACACGGCGGTGGTGCCGTCGGCACGGTCCACTTCGACGAGGGCGCCCGGCTGGATGTCCTTGAGGTGGCCGAACACGCCCGTGCCGTCCTCGGTGTCGCTCACGTGACCGAGCAGCACGGCGGGGCCGCGGGAGCCGGGCGTCGGGGAGTTCTCGTACCAGCCGGCCGGCGATCCGGGCGCGGTGGGAGGGACCTCGACGGTGCGGTCGTCCTGGAGTCCGAGCTCGATCAGGGAGGAGTCGATGCCCAGGCTCGGCACGCGCACCCGCGTGGGGCGTGAGGCGGGGAGGACGTCGTCGGGCACCGGGGACGACGACGACGCAGCGGGCTGGGCCCTCGACGCGGCGGTCGCGCTCGGCGAGGACCCGCTGCGCCAGTAGCGGTCCACCTCTCGTTCACGGACCCAGGAGCCGGAGACGGACGCGGAAGCCGAGGGCCGTGCGCTCGCCGACGGGGAGGCGGATGGCGTGGACGCCGAGGAGGGCCGCGCAGGAGACGAGGCCGCGGGCTGCTCGGCGTCCGGGGTGGGACCGCAGCCGACGACTCCCACGCACAGCGCCGCCGCGGACGCGATGAGGCGCCCGCGGCGGCGAGGACGGATGGTCATGCAGAGGCGGTCGGCTCAGGCCTGGCGACGGCGGGCGACGACACCGGCACCGGCGACACCGGCGAGGGCCACGGCGCCCAGCGCGAACGGGGCCAGCGCGACGCCCTCGGGACCGGTCTTGGGTGTGCCCTCGGGGACCACGGTGACCTGGGGAGCCTCGGCGGCCGCGGACTCCTCGGCCCGGGCCGCCGTGGCGGGCGCGTACTTGGCCTTGATGGCGGCAGGGACCCAGGCGTCGTCGCCGTTGACCTCACAGCCGATGCCGTCCAGGTCGGCGTCGAGATCCGCGTGGTAGTACTTCGAGGACTTGGGCAGGTTCGCGAGGCCGGCGGCGAACACGTCCTTGCAGTCCGGGTAGGTGTACCGGTTGTCGATCGCGTCGGGCTGGGTGACGTGCGACGGCAGGGAGGCCTGCGGGCGGGCCGCCGGCTTCGGGGTCGACGTGGCGGCGGCCAGGTTCTTCAGGTTCGGGTAGCGGTTCAGATCGGGGTTCTCGCAACCGATGACATCGTCGTCGTTGTTGTCGAGGCCCTCGTCGTACCGGGGGTGGTCGGGGCCGATGTTGTAGATTCCGTCCGCGTACACCTCGGCACAGTTCTTGTAGTTGCCGTTGCTGTCCAGGGCAGTGGCCGGAGCCGCGGCGAAGGCGGTCAGGGACAGGGCGGCGGCCAGCGTGAGGCCGGTGGCGGTCTTCTTCATGGGAGTCCTCGTCATGGAGTGCGGTGATGGTGGCGCACCCGACAGAAGGTGCGCCTGACAAGCCATTTCTAGACGACTCCCAGCGGGCATGTCCACTTCCCCCAGCCCTCGTCCAGATGCTGGGTCATCACCCCTGACCGCGGCGGGAGCGCAGGGCGAGTTCGAGGTCGAAACGGGCATCGGCGTCGTCGAGGGCGCCCCCGAACAGCTCCCGCAGCCGCCCCACCCGGTACCCGACCGTCTGCGGATGCACGTTGAGCTCCGCCGCCATGGGGCCACGCGCGCCCCGGTGCGCGAGCCAGGCCGCGAGGGTGGCCTCCAGGGTGGCGCGCTTGGCGTCGCTGAGCCCGTCCAGCGGCGCGAGGACGCGCTCGGACAGGCGCCGCAGCGCCTCCGGCTCGGCCCCGAGGACGACGTCCGCGAGGTGCTCCTCCGCCAGGACCGCCGCCCCGGGGGCCACACCGCTCAGGGCGTCCCGGCGGGCGAGCACGGCCCGGGCCACGTGCAGGGACCGCGCCACCTCCAGGGCGTCCACCTCCGGCCCGACGACGGCACCCGTCCCCTGCAGCGCGGCCAGGAGCCGTCGGGTCACCACCGGGGACCGCGGCGGGGCGGAGAGCACCACGATCTGCCCGTCCCGCTCCAGGACGGGCCCGGCGCGGCCCAGGCCGAGACGGGTGACGGCGTCGGGCGCGGCGGGCAGCACGGCGACCCGGAGCCGCTCGGGCAGCGGCCACTCCGCCTCGGCGGCCAGGCGGTGCGCCTCCGCGGGGGTCACGGCTCCGTCCAGGAGGGCGGCCGCCAGCTCGGCGCGGCGGCGGTCCACGACGCCGGCGCGAGCGGACTGGGCGGCCGCGTAGGCCTGCGCGCTGACGGAGGAGAGCTCGTCGATGTACGCCCAGATGGACTCGCCCAGGTCCACGACGACGTCCATCCCCATCCCCTGGCGGGCGCACTCCTCGGAGAGCTCGCGGAAGGCGATCCGGGCGGCCAGGCGGTAGGCGCCCAGGAGGTGGTGCATGGTGCGGCCCTCCCGGAACTCACCGGCGCCGAGGGCGGCCATGAGGTCACGGGTGTCCGCGTCGAGGGCGCCGCGGTCCGTGCCGGGCAGGCGCAGCAGCTGCTGGAACGCGGTGCGCATGCCCAGGGCGATCTTCACGCCGTAGCCGCCGTCGCAGGCGGCCGCGTAGGCCGGGATCTCCTCGGGGACCACGCGGATGATCCGCTCGGCCACGGCGGGCAAGATCATCGAGAACATGGAGATCGGGCACAACGTGCTCCACGGCCAGTGGGACTGGATGCGGGACCCCGACATCCACTCGACGACGTGGGAGTGGGACTTCGTGACCCCCTCCAGCGCGGGGCAGCACACCCACAACGACGCCCATCACCGCGGGACCAACGTGACCGGCCTGGACGTGGACCTGGGCTACAACGTGCTGCGCATGGACGAGGCCGAGCCCTGGGAGCCCCGGCACCTGCTCAACCCGGTGATCAACGCGATCCTGGCGCGGTTCTTCGAGTGGGGCATCGCCGTCTACGACCTCGAGCTGGCCAAGGTGCGCGCCGGGGAGAAGCCCGTGGCGGACCTGCGCCGTGACCTGGCCTCGGTGGTCGTGAAGGCGGTCCGGCAGCTCGCCAAGGACTCACTGGCCACACCCATCGCGGCCGAGCTGGTCAGCCGCTCCGGCACCGCGTGGCGGAAGGTCTTCCGCCTGGCCCTGCCCTGAGGCCCGGCAGGGGCTGCGCCCCCTCCACCGGCGTTGTCGTTCATGAAACGGACGGCGTGTCGGACGCTTTCGCGCACGAAACGAACGGCGTGTCGGACGCTTTCGTCCGCGAAGGGACCACCTGCCGCCCCCGCGGGCCGGAAGAATGGCCCCATGCCCACGCAGCCCCAGGACGACGCCTCCTCCCCCGCGCCCAGCCCGACCGCCCGCACCGTGCACCTGGCCGCCTCCGGCGTCGACGCGCGGATCCTGCCCGACCCGCACGCCGGCGGCTGGATGCTGGAGGTCGGCGGGGCGGTGCAGTCCCACGTGGACCTCACCGACCCCACGCAGGTCCGCTACGAGTACCTGCGGCGCATCGCGAACGTCCTGGACGCGCTCACCCCTGCCGGAGAGCCCCTGCGCGTGCTGCACCTGGGCGGCGGGGCGCTGACCCTGCCCCGGTACGTGGCCGCCACCCGCCCGGGCTCCGTGCAGACCGTCGTAGACCTGGACCGCGAGCTCATGGGCCTCGTCCTGGAGGAGCTCCCCCTGCCCGCCGACGCGGACGTGCACGTGGTCGTCGCGGATGCGCGCGCCGTCGTCGACGACCTCCTGGACCCCCTGGAGGGCGAGTCCCAGGCGGGGGCGTGGGACGCCGTCGTGCTGGACATCGACACGGACGCCGGCGCCGTCGCGCACCTGACGGGCGCGGCCTTCCACGCGGAGCTGCTGGAGCTGCTCGCCCCGGGCGGGGTGCTCTGCGTCAACATCGGCGACGACGACGGTCTCGCCTACCTGGCCACGCAGCTCACCGCCCTGGAGGCGGCCTGCGCGGACGCCGCCGAGGGGGCGGGCGTGCCCGGTCCGTGGACGCTCGGCCCGACCTCCGTGCTGGAGCGGCGCGAGCTGGGGAACGCGGTGCTCGTCGCCGGCCCGGGCCTGGCCGGGATGGACGCCGCGGCGCTGCACGCGGCGGGGCCGCACCCGGCAGCGGTGCTGGACGCGCACGAGTCGACGGCGCTCGCGGAGCGGATCACCGCCGCCCCCTGATCACCCCCGAACCC
>NZ_JAKRNH010000006.1:0-38160 GCF_022346985.1 Micrococcus sp. ACRRV | reverse complement strand
CCGCCCACCCGAGCGGCTCCCGAAGGCGCTGCCCGTGGAGACGGTGACCCGGATCCTCGAGGCGGTCCCCACCGCGGAGCCCGCCGACCTGCGGGACCGCGCCCTGCTCGAGTTCCTCTACGGCACCGGGGCCCGCGTCTCTGAGGCCGTGGGACTGGACGTCGACGACGTCGTCGGCGTGGCGGGGGACCGGGGCGCCGGCCGGGGCGACGACGATCGGCTGCCCGTGGTGCGCCTCTTCGGCAAGGGCTCCAAGGAGCGGCTGGTTCCCGTGGGTTCGCACGCCGCCGACGCCCTCGCGGCGTGGCTCGTGCGCGGCCGACCCGCCCTCGCGGCAGCGGCGACGCGCCCGGTGCCGGCGCTGTTCCTGAATCTCCGCGGCGGGCGCCTCTCCCGGCAGTCGGCGTGGTCGATCCTCAAGGCGGCCGCCGAGCGGGCTGGCGTCGCCCAGGACGTCTCCCCGCACACCCTGCGGCACTCCTTCGCCACGCACCTGATGCAGGGCGGGGCCGACGTGCGCGTCGTGCAGGAGCTGCTGGGCCACGCGTCCGTGACCACCACCCAGGTCTACACCAGGGTCACGGCCGAGGCGCTGCGCGAGGTCTACGCGTCCGCCCACCCGCGGGCCCGCTGGACCACCTGACCCGCCACCCGTGGACGCCGCGGGGGCGGCGCCTCCCGCGGACCCCTGGTGGGATCCCGGAAGGCGCCGCCCCCGCGCGGAGACGGAACCGCTCAGCCCCGGGCCGGCAGCTCGCGCTGCGCCGTGTTCACTTTCCGGGCAGCTCGCGCTGCTCGGGGCCGTTGTAGGCCGAGAGCGGGCGGATCAGGGCGTTCGCGGCGCGCTGCTCCATGATGTGGGCGGTCCAGCCGGTGATGCGCGCGGCGATGAAGATCGGCGTGAACATCTCGGTGTCGAAGCCCATGAGGTGGTAGGTCGGGCCGGCCGGGTAGTCGAGGTTCGGCTTGATCTGCTTGGCCTCGTCCATGGCCTGCTCGAGCCCGTCGTACAGGCCGAGCATCTCCTCGCGGCCGTAGTGCTCGATCATGCGGTCCAGCGCGGCCTTCATGGTGGGCACACGGGAGTCGCCGTTCTTGTAGACGCGGTGACCGAAGCCCATGACCTTCTTCTTCTGGGCCAGGGCGTCCTCCATCCAGGCCTTCGCTCGGGCGGCGGCATCCTCGCGGGACTCCTCCTTGCGGATGCCGATCTCGTCGAAGGTGTGCATGACAGCCTCGTTGGCGCCGCCGTGCAGCGGGCCCTTGAGGGCGCCGATCGCGCCGGTGACGGCCGAGTGCAGGTCGGAGAGCGTCGAGGTGATGACGCGCGCCGTGAACGTGGAGGCGTTGAAGGAGTGCTCCGCGTACAGGACCATCGAGACGCGGAACGCATCGACGACCTCGGGGGCGGCCTCCTCGCCGAAGGACATCCAGAGGAAGTTCTGCGCGTAGTCCAGGTCCGCGCGCGGCTCCACGACCTCCTGGCCGCGGCGGCGGCGCTGATCATAGGCGACGACGGCGGGGAACGCGGCGAACAGCGCCTTCGCCTTCTCCAGCTCGGCCTCGGGGGAGGAGTCCTCCGCCTTCGGATGGTTGGCGCCCAGCACGGACACCGCGGTGCGCCCCACGTCCATCGGGTGGCAGTCGGTCGGCAGCAGGTCCACGGCGGCCTTCACCTCGGGGTCCAGCGCGCGGTGGGCGCGCTCGAACCGCTGGAACTCCTCCAGCTCCGCGTCGGTCGGCAGCTCGCCGTTCCAGAGCAGCAGCGCCACGGCCTCGAAGGGCAGCTGCGCCGCGAGGTCCTGCACCGGGTAGCCGCGGTAGAGCAGGGAGTTGGTCTCCGGGTTGACCTTGGACACCGCCGTGGTGTCCACGACGACGCCGGCCAGGCCCTTCTTGATCTCGGTCTCGGTCATGATGGGGGTCCTCTCAGAGGTTGGCGTTGTTCGAGTCGATGTCCAGCGTGGGGACGTCGAAGTTGAAGATGCCGGTGTCGAACGCGTTGTAGCCCTCGTAGTCCACGAGCTCGTACAGGCGGGCCCGGGTGAGCATCTGGTCCACCTGGGACTGCTGGGTGCCCTCCTCGCGGATGGCGTCCAGCACACGCTCCGCAGCGCCCATGGCCGAGCGGAGCAGGGTCACCGGGTAGATCACCATGGCGACGCCGGCGTCGGCCAGCTGCTGCCGGGTGAACAGCTCGGACTTGCCGAACTCGGTCATGTTGGCCAGCACGGGCACGCCCAGCGGGGCGAGCTCGCGACACACGGTCTCGAACTCGCCGATGTCCTTGAGGGCCTCGGGGAAGATCGCGTCCGCACCGGCCTCCACGAGCGCCTTCATGCGGGCGATCGCGGCGTCCAGGCCCTCCACGGCACGCAGGTCGGTGCGCGCCATGATGAGGAAGTTCGGGTCCCGGCGGGCGTCGACGGCGGCGGCGATGCGCTTGACCGCCGTGTCCAGGTCCACCATGTTCTTGCCGTCGAGGTGGCCGCAGCGCTTGGGGTTGAACTGGTCCTCGATGTGGCAGCCGGCCAGGCCGGCGTCCTCGAACTCCTGGACCGTGCGGGCCACGTTCATCGGCTCGCCGAAGCCGGTGTCGGCGTCGATCAGGCAGGGCAGGTCCGTGAGGCGGGCGATCTGTCCCCCGCGCACGGCCACCTCGGTCAGGGTGGTGAGGCCGACGTCGGGCAGGCCGAGCTCGTTGGCGAGGACGCCGCCGGAGATGTACACCCCGGGGAAGCCCTTCTCCTGGATCAGCTTGGCCGTGAGCGGGGTGAACGCGCCCGGGAACTGCTGGGCGCCGCCCTGCTTGAGGGTCTCGCGCAGGTCGATGCGCTTCTGGGCGGCGGTCTTCTTCGAGTACAGCATCAGAACAGCCCCTTCGGGGCGGCGGCGAGGTCGGCCTCGGACAGGAACGCCGGGTCGGCCAGGACGTTGAGCTGGTCGAGCTCGCCGGCCTGCAGCTCGGACAGGCGCTGCACGGCGTCCAGGAAGCGGTCCTGCTCCTCGGGGGTCACGACACCCTCCGCCAGGGTGCGGAACTTCTGGATGTACTGCTCGCGGGCGAACGGGCGGGCGCCCAGCGGGTGGGCGTCGGCGACGGCGATCTGGTCGGTGATGACCGTGCCGTCCGTGAGGGTGATCTCCACGGCGCCGCCGAAGGCCTTCTCGGAGAGGTCGTTGGAGTGGTAGCGGCGGGTCCACTCGGGGTCCTCGACGGTGGTGACCTTGTGCCACAGGGCCACGGTGTCCGGGCGGGCGGCGCGCTCGGGGGCGTAGGAGTCCACGTGGTGCCACGCGCCGTCCTGCAGGGCGACGGTGAAGATGTAAGGGACCGAGTGGTCGAGGGTCTCGCGGGAGGCCGTGGGGTCGTACTTCTGCGGGTCGTTGGCTCCGGAGCCGATCACGTAGTGGGTGTGGTGGGAGGTCTTGATGAGCACGGACTCGACGTTCTCCGGGTCCATGGCCTCCGGGTGCTCGGAGTGCAGCTTGCGGGCGAGGTCGATCCAGGCCTGGGCCTGGTACTCGGCAGAGTGCTCCTTGGTGTAGGTGTCCAGGATGCCGCGCTTGGGCTCGCCCTGCTCCGGCAGCGGTACCTCGTAGTGGGCGTCCTTGCCGTCGAGCATCCAGGCGATCACGCCGTCCTCGCCCTCGTAGATCGGCACGGGGGAGGTCTGGCCGCGCATGGCGCGGTCGGCGGCCTCGACGGCCATCTTGCCGGCGAACGCCGGGGCGTGCGCCTTCCAGGTGGAGATCTCACCCTTGCGGGACTGGCGGGTCGCCGTGGTGGTGTGCAGGCCCTGGCCGATGGCCTGGAAGACGGTCTCGGCGTCGAGGCCGAGGAGGGTGCCGATGCCGGCGGACGCGGACGGGCCGATGTGGGCGACGTGGTCGATCTTGTGCTTGTGCAGGCAGATGGACTTCACGAGGTCCACCTGGACCTCGTAGCCGGTGGCGATGCCGCGGATCAGGTCGGCGCCGGAGCGGCCGGCGTGCTGGGCGACGGCGAGGATCGGCGGGATGTTGTCGCCCGGGTGGGAGTACTCCTCCGCCAGGAAGGTGTCGTGGTAGTCGAGCTCGCGGACGGCCACGCCGTTGGCCCAGGCGGCCCACTCGGGGGAGACCTTCTGGTCCACGCCGAAGACGGTGGCGCCGGCGCCGCCCGTGGAGACCGGGTGGGACAGGGCCTGGGCGCGGGCGGCCACGATAGGGCCGCGCTTCAGGGAGGCGACGGCGACGGAGGCGTTGTCGATGATGCGGTTGATGATCATCTCCTCGACCTCGGGGAGCACCTCGACCGGGTCGACGGCGACCTCGGCGAGCTTGTGGGCGAGCTGGTCCTCGCGGGCGAGGTTGTCGGCGGAGGGATGGACGCGGACGTCGTGCTTCTTCACTGATGTGCTCCTTCGAAGGGGGTGGGGGTCAGCAGGGTGGTCGACTCCGCGGCGCGGGCGCGCCGGGTGAGATGGGTGGCCGCGTGGTGCAGGTGCACGCGGGTGGTGGCCTCGGCGAGGTCGGCGGCGCCGGCGGCCACGGCCGCGGCGATGTCCGCGTGCTCCGCCGCCGACGACGCCAGGCGGGCCGGGTCGTGCGCGGCCAGGCGCCGCAGGCGGGCCAGGTGCAGGCGCAGCGTGCGCAGCGTGGAGACCAGGTAGGGGTTGCCCGCCGCGGCGTCGAGGCCGGCGTCGAGCTCGTCGGTCAGCGTGTAGTAGCCGGCCGGCTCGTCACCGGCCTCCAGGCGCGGGACCGCCGCGAGGAACCGGTCGGCGAGGGCGCCCATGGCGGCCGCCTGGTCGGCGTCGGCCCGCTCGGCGGCCCGCCGGGCCAGCAGCGATTCCAGGGCGATGCGCAGCTCGAACAGCTGCTCCGCCTCCTCGAGGCTGACGTCGGCGACGACGACTCCCCGGCCCGGCGCCTGGGCGGCGAGTCCATCGGCCACGAGGCGGGCCAGGGCCTCTCGCACCGGGGTGCGGGAGATCCCGAGGCGCTCCGCGAGCTCGACCTCGCCCAGCACCGTGCCCGGGGGCAGGGTCCAGTCGAGGATCTCCCCGCGCAGGGCGGCATAGGCCCGGTCACTGACTCGCATGGCGCCACTGTATACAGAAACCCCGGCCGGTGTGAACGGGGGCACGGAAAAACCGCCTCTCAAGGGGTGAGAATCCGACGTGCGTGTGCGGGCGACTCCCGGCGGCGGCCCCTTATGTATGCACATCTCTTGTGCCACGTGATCCGCGCCACTATCCTCGAGCCATGGCGACCGACACCACCGCAGCCCCCCGCTCCTACGCCGACGTCCACCGCCGCTCCCTCGAGGACCGGGAGTCGTTCTGGCTCGCCGCCGCCGAGGCGATCGACTGGACCGTCCCGCCCACCCGGGCGCTCGACGACTCCGCCGCGCCCCTGTACCGCTGGTTCCCGGACGGCGTCCTGAACACGGCCCACAACTGCCTCGACCGGCACGTGGCCGCCGGCCGCGGGGAGGAGCTCGCGCTCGTCCACGACTCCGCCATGACGGGCGAGGTCACCCGCTTCACCTACGCGGAGCTCACCGCCGAGGTCGCCCGCCTGGCGGGCGCGCTCGCGGAACGCGGCGTCGGGAAGGGGGACCGCGTGCTGGTGTACCTGCCGATGATCCCGCAGGCCCCGATCGCCATGCTGGCCTGCGCCCGCCTGGGCGCGGTGCACTCCGTGGTGTTCGGCGGCTTCGCGCCGCGCGAGCTCGCGGCCCGCATCGACGACGCCACCCCGGACGTGGTGCTCACCTGCACCGGCGGCATCGAGCCCAAACGCCGCGTCGAGTACCTGCCGGCCGTGGCCGAGGCCCTCGAAATCGCCGAGCACCCCGTGCGCACCGTCCTCGTCCACCACCGCGACGGGTTCGCCACCGCCCGCAAGGACGTCGCCGACCGCGGCGGGGCGGAGTGGGAGGACTGGGCCGAGGCCGTCGCCGACGCCGCCCCCGCCGGCTGCGTGGACGTCGCCGCCACCGACCCGCTGTACATCCTCTACACCTCCGGCACCACCGGCCGGCCCAAGGGCGTGGTCCGCGACCACGGCGGCCACGCCGTGGCCCTGCGCTGGACCATGGAGAACATCTACGACGTCGGTCCCGGCCAGGTCATGTGCACCGCCTCCGACGTGGGCTGGGTGGTGGGCCACTCCTACATCGTCTACGGGCCCCTGCTGGCCGGCGCCACCACCGTCCTCTACGAGGGCAAGCCCGTGGGCACCCCCGACGCCGGTGCGTTCTGGCGTCTGATCCAGGACCACGGCGTGCGCTCCTTCTTCACCGCTCCCACCGCGCTGCGCGCCGTCCGCAAGGCCGACCCGGAGGCCGCGCTGCTGGCCGAGTACGACGTCTCCAGCCTCCGCCACTTCTTCGCCGCCGGCGAGCGCCTGGACCCGGAGACCCAGAAGTGGATCGAGGGCGTCCTGGGCATGCCGGTGATCGACCACTGGTGGCAGACCGAGACCGGCTGGGCGATCGCCGCCAACCCCGTGGGCCTGGAGGAGCTGCCCGTGAAGACCGGCTCGTCGTCGGTGCCCAGCCCGGGCTTCGACGTCGTGGTGGTCGACGGCCTCGGCACGCCCGTGGCCCCGGGGGAGGAGGGCAACATCGCGATCCGCCTCCCGCTGCCGCCCGGCACCCTCCCCACCCTCTGGAAGGCGGACCAGCGCTACGTCGACTCGTACCTGACCGCCTTCCCCGGCCACTACGCCACGGGCGACTCCGGCATCGTCGACGAGGACGGCTATGTGTTCGTCCTCGGGCGCACCGACGACGTCATCAACGTCTCCGGCCACCGCCTCTCCACCGGCGTGCTCGAGGCCGCGCTGGCCTCCCATCCGGCGGTCGCCGAGTGCGCCGTCATCGGCGTCGCGGACACCCTCAAGGGCCAGCGGCCCTCGGGCTACGTGGTGCTCAGGGCCGGCGTGGAGCGCCCCGAGCCGGGCGGCGAGGCCGAGGAGGCACTGCTCGCGGAGCTCGTGCAGACGGTGCGCCGCGAGGTCGGCCCCGTCGCCGACTTCCGCGACGTGGCCGTGGTCGAGGCGCTGCCCAAGACCCGGTCCGGCAAGATCCTGCGCAAGACCATGCGCCAGTTGGCCGACGGCGAGCAGGTCGCCGTGCCCTCGACCATCGAGGACGCCTCGGTGCTCGAGGACCTCGCGGCCGTCCTGCGGCCCGCCGGCTGAGCACCTTCCGCATGAGCGGGCCCCGCCCGTTCCACGGGCGGGGCCCGCTCATGCGGGAGGGGCCCCCGGTGCCCAGACGTACTCCTGTTCGGGGCGCCCGCGGCCCCCGTGCCGTGCGCGACGGCGCACCCGACCGATCCGCTCGAGGTGCTCCAGGTAGCGCCGCGCCGTGACGCGGGACAGGCCCAGCCCGGCGGCGGCCTCGGAGGCGCTGCGGCCGCCGTCGGCGTCGTGCACCAGGTCGAGGACCGCCTGGAGGGTGCCCGCCGAGAGGCCCTTGGGGAGTTCCTCCACGCCCCGTCGCTGACCGGCGCGGAACACGTCGTCCACGTGCTCCTGGCCGGACAGCCGCCCCGGCCCCGCGAGCAGCGCGGCCGCGCTGCGGAACCCCGTCATCCGCTGGGCGAACGCCTCGAACCCGAACGGCTTGACCAGGTACTGGACGACGCCGAGGGCGATCGCCCGCCGCACCACGGAGAGCTCCGTGGCGGCGGTGAGGGCGAGGACCCCGCCCTGGAAGCCCGCCGCGCGCAGCTGCTGCAGCAGGTCCAGGCCGTGGCCGTCCGGCAGGTTCATGTCCAGCAGGAGCACCTCGAAGGGGAAGCGGCCGTCGCGGTCGAGCGCCGCGGCCACGAGACGCCGCGCCGCGTCCACCGTGCCCACTGCACCTACCACCGTGAACCCGGGCAGGCGGGTCACGTGGTCCGCGCACGTCTGTGCGGTGAGCTCCTCGTCCTCGACGATCAGCACCCGGTAGGGCCGTTCCGCGCTCATGCCGCCTCCCCGTCCTGCTCGGGCCCCGCGGGCGGGACCTCCACCGTGAACACCGTGCCGGAGTCCGTCGCCACCTCGACGACGCCGCCCGCCTGGGACGCGATGCTGCGCACCAGGGCCAGGCCCATGCCGCGGCCCGCGATCCCGGCCGGCTTGGTGCTCCACCCCGGCTCGAACACGCGGTCCCCGTCCGGATCGAGGCCGGGCCCGCCGTCAGCCACCTGTACGAGGAGGCCGTCGGCGTCGCACGTGACGTCCGCGTCCACCCAGCGGCCGGCCGGCTCGGCGGCGTCCGCGGCGGCGTCGAGGGCGTTGTCCACCAGGTTGCCCACCACCGAGACGAGGTCGAGTGCGGCCAGGGGTGCGGGCGCCGACAGGCGCACGGCGTAGGTCAGCTCCACGCCGCGCTCCGCGGCCTGCGCGGCCTTGGCCTCCAGCAGGGCGGAGACGACGTCCTCGGCGTCCTGGTCGGGGCGGCGGTGCCGGGTGAGCACGTCGCGGGCGGCGTCCGTGCGCCCGGAGTCCAGCAGCGCCAGCGCGGTGTGCAGCTGGTTGGCGTGCTCGTGCGTCTGCGAGCGCAGCGCGGCGGTGAGCGTCCGGGACAGGGCGAGGTCGTCGGTGAGCCGCTGCAGGTCCGTGCGGTCGTGCAGCATCAGGACCCGGGTGCCGGCGGGGGCGGGGGAGATCCCCTCGCGGGCGGCGTCGTCCACGGCCCCGCCCCGCCGCGGGCGGGCCGCGCCCAGCACGCGCTGCCGGACCACGAACAGGCGGTCGCCGACGCGCGCCGGGAAGTCCGCGTCGGCGTGCTCCTCGAGTGCCCGGGCCAGCTCTTCGGGGAGGCGGGCGGCCGCAGGGACCGTGCCGTCCTCCGTGCGGGCCGGCAGCCCCAGCGCGTGCACGGCGGCGGCGTTGTGCTGGCGGATGCTCCCGTCCGGCGCGAGCACCACGAGCGAGGCCTCCAGCGAGTCCATCGCGGCGGCGGAGAGCAGGAACGACTCGGCCAGGTCCTCGGGACCCCGTCCCAGGGTGACGCGGTGCAGGTAGCGCGCCACGAGGAGGGCCGCGCCGAGGCCCGCGGCGAGGGTGAGCGCGAACGTCACCGCAAGGCGCGGCAGCTGGGCGGACGCGGCGACCTCCAGCTCGGAGACCCGCACCCCCATGGTGAGGACCCCGACGACGGCGCCCTCGGCGTCGCGGACGGGCACGAGCGCCCGCACCGAGATGCCGGCCGGACCCGTCGCCGAGACCTCCGTCCAGGACTCCCCGGCGAGCGCCCGGTCCACGGGGGCCGGATAGGCCGTGCCGACCTGCTCCGGACGCCAGCTCGCCACCCGCGTGCCTCGCGCGTCGAGCAGAGTCAGCCAGGAGACCCCCGCGTCGTCCACCACCGAGGGGATGCGCGCCTGCAGCGCCGCGGCCCCGGCAGGGGAGCCGAGGGCGTCCACGACGACCTCCTCCCGGGCGGCCAGGCGAGCGACGCCGAGCACGTGCCGCTCCTCCACCACGAAGGTGGCATCCCGGGCCTGCCGCCAGCCGGCCCAGCCGCTGAACACCGCGATCACGGACAGCAGCAGCACGAGGCTGGCCGCCACGCGGCGGGCGATGGACCAGGGGTGGCGCACGGCTGCTCCTCTTTTGCTCTGCGCTGCTCTGCGCCGCTCGGCGCTGAAGGACTCGGCGTCGTCCTCCCCCCGATCGTCTCCCGGGAGGGCGGGGTGTGACCACTATGACCGCAAGGGTGACGCGGGCCACCCCGCCGGGGGACGGTGGAGCCGTCCCCGCCGTCCGCAGGCGGGTCTTGCGAAGAAAGGCGGTGCCATGACGCACGCATCCCCCGCCGAGGCGGTCCCGGTCAAGAAGAAGGACCGGACCCACTGGCTCTACATCAGCGTGATCGCCTCGGTGATCCTGGGCGCCGCCGTGGGCCTGCTGTTCCCGGAGTTCGGCAAGTCCCTCAAGCCCCTGGGCGACGGCTTCGTCTCCCTCATCAAGATGATGATCGGCCCGGTCATCTTCTGCACGATCGTGCTGGGCATCGGGTCCATCGCGAAGGCCGCCACGGTCGGCAAGGTCGGCGGCCTGGCGCTGCTGTACTTCATCACGATGTCCACGTTCGCGCTGGCCATCGGCCTCGTGGTCGGCAACTTCGTGCACCCGGGCGAGGGCCTCAAGCTCACCCCCTACGACCCGAACAAGCCGAAGGCCCCCCTGGACTCCACGGTCCAGTTCCTCCTGGACATCATCCCGGGCTCCATGCCCGTGCTGCCCGTGCTGTTCGTCGCCCTGCTCGTGGGCTTCGCGCTCCAGCAGATGGGCCCCGCCGGCGCCCCGCTGCTGCGCGGCCTGACCCTGATCCAGGGCGTCGTCTTCCGCATCCTCATGATGATCATGTGGGTCGCCCCGCTGGGCGCGTTCGGCGCGATCGCCGCCGTCGTCGGCTCCACCGGCTGGTCCGCCATCGGCGCGATGCTCCTCCTGATGGGCGCCTTCTACCTGACCTGCATCCTGTTCATCACCCTCGTGCTCGGCACGATCCTCAAGGTCGTCACCGGGCTGAACATCTTCTCCCTGCTCAAGTACCTGGGCCGCGAGTACCTGCTGATCTTCGCCACCAGCTCCTCCGAGTCCGCCCTGCCCCGCCTCATCGCCAAGATGGAGCACGCCGGCGTGGACAAGTCCGTGGTCGGGGTGACCGTGCCCACCGGCTATTCCTTCAACCTGGACGGCACCGCCATCTACCTCACGATGGCCGCCCTGTTCGTCTCCAACGCCATGGGCATGGAGATGAACCTCGGCGAGCAGGTCGGCCTGCTCCTCTTCATGATCATCGCCTCCAAGGGCGCCGCCGGCGTCACCGGCGCGGGCCTGGCCACCTTGGCGGCCGGCCTGCAGGCGCACCGTCCGGAGCTGCTGGGCGGCATGGGCGTGATCGTGGGCATCGACAAGTTCATGTCGGAGGCCCGCGCGCTCACCAACTTCACCGGCAACGCCGTCGCCACCCTGCTCATCGGCCAGTGGGTCGGCGAGCTCGACGGGGACCGCGCCCGCCGCGTGCTCGGCGGCGAGCTGAAGTTCGACGAGGCCATGGTCGCCGGCCACGGCGACGCCGTCTTGGAGGACGCCAAGGCGCACCCCTCGATGGTCGAGCAGACCGGCGGCAGCCACGCCGCCTCCACGTACTGACCCGACCGGTCGACGACGCCGCCGGCCCGGCATCAGGATCGCTCCTGGTGCCGGGTCGGCGGCGTCTGTGCCTCCCGGCTCAGCCCAGGTCGCGGACCACGCGGAAGCCGAACATGGTGGTGGCCACCTCGGCGGAGAGGTAGGCGCCGCGGTAGTCCAGGCGCAGGTTCTGCGGCTGGTAGTTCCAAGCGCCGCCCCGGACCACCGGGAAGGGTACGGGGCCGTCGTGCACGGAGCCGTCGCCCGCCGTGCCGGAGAGGTCCTCGATCCAGTCGTCCGCCATGAACGCGCGGGCGTTGCCCGTGACGTCGTACAGCCCGAAGCCGTCGGCCTCGAACGATCCGACCGGGGCGGTGTGCGCGAAGCGGTCCGTCACGGACAGGCTCTCCCAGGGGAACCCGTTGACCGCCTGGGAGACGGTGTCGTAGGTGTTGGCGTAGCGGGCCGCCTCGTCGAGGGTGTCGCCCCAGAAGAAGGCGGTGTCGGCCCCGCCGCGGGCGGCCCACTCCCACTCGTCCTCCGTGGGCAGCCGGTCGGACTCCCCGGTGGTCTCGGAGAGCCAGTCGACGTAGGCCTGGGCGTCCTGGCGGGTCAGGGCGACGGACGGGGAGTCGGGGGTCTGCTCGAAGCCGGGGTCCAGGTAGGACAGCTCCGGGTTGAACGTCATGGCGCTGGGATCCTCCGGGTCCCACCAACGGGACCCGCCGCACACCTGGTATCCGGTGTCGTCCACGAACGCCTGGAACTGCTCCACGGTGACCTCGGTGCGACCCAGGGCGAAGGGCTCGGCAATGGTCACCTCGCGCTGGGGCAGCTCGAAGTCCCGGCGATTCTCCGGCACGCCCCAGGCCTCGTGCTCGGCGTCGGTCGAGCCGGCGGTGCAGGTGCCGGCGGGGATCACCACCATGTCGGGTCCGGCCTGGTGGTCGGAGGACACGGTGCCGGCGGGGGTGCCGGCGTCGACATCCGCGGCGGTCGACACGGGGGTGCCCGCGGCGTGCGCGGCCTGGTCGAGGCGGTCGGCCAGGGTCTGCACGATGAACCGCCACTCGTCGACGGCGCCCGTGAGCATCATGTCGTCGTCGATGGCCCCCTGCACGCAGTCGGGCGACGAGGTGTGCTCGAGCAACGCCCGGGACCCGGCGCCGGCCCGTGGGAGGGGGGGCGTCCGCGGCGTCGCCCGGGGCCGCCGACGCCGACCACCCACTAGGCTGGGTCCCCAGCAGGACGACCTCCGGCCGCGGTCCCGCGGCGTGGGGCCGTCGACGCGCCCAGACGACCACCGTGGAAGGAGCCGGCGCCGCCGTGACCCCCAAGGAACCGATCCCCGTCATGACCGTGCACGGCGAGCCCGTTCTGGGGCCCACCGGGCGCCCCAAGCACGAGTTCCCCGAGCCGACCCCGCTGGCCGGCCATGGACCTGCGCGGATCATCTCGATGGTGAACCAGAAGGGCGGCGTCGGGAAGACGACCTCCACGATCAACCTGGGGGCCGCGCTCGCGGGCTACGGCCGCAAGGTCCTCATGGTGGACTTCGACCCCCAGGGCGCCCTCTCCGCGGGCCTCGGCGCGGACCCGTACGAGCTGGACGTCACCGTCTACAACGTGCTCATGGAGCGCAAGGTCACCGCCCGGGACGCGATCCTCCCCACCGCGTTCGAGAACATGGACGTGCTGCCCGCCAACATCGACCTCTCCGCCGCCGAGGTGCAGCTGGTCAACGAGGTCGCCCGCGAGCAGGTCCTCGATCGGGCCCTGCGCCAGGTCAAGGACGACTACGACGTCGTCCTCATCGACTGCCAGCCCTCCCTGGGCCTGCTCACCGTCAACGCGCTGACCGCCTCGGACGGCGTCATCATCCCGCTCACCGCCGAGTTCTTCGCCCTGCGCGCGGTGGCGCTGCTGGTGGAGACCATCGAGAAGGTCCAGGACCGGCTCAACCCGGACCTCGAGATCGACGGCGTGCTGGCCACCATGTTCGACCAGCGCACCCTCCACTCCAAGGAGGTCGTGGGCTCGCTCGTGGACGGCTTCGGGGACCGGGTGTTCGAGACCGTGATCAAACGGTCCATCAAGTTCGCCGACGCGACCGTCGCCGCGACGCCGATCACCGTGTTCGCCGAGAACCACGACGGCGCCAAGGCCTACCGCCAGCTGGCCCGCGAGCTGATCTGCCGCGGCGGAGCGCCGTGATCCGCCGCTGACGCCGGCCCCGCACGAGGCGCCCGGCACCCGCTCCGCACGCCTGCGCGGAGCCGGGTGACGGGCGCCTCAGCGCATCCGGGCCCGATCTCTGCGAGAATGGCCGGATGGGCGCCGTCGGAACGACCCGACGCCGGCCCTCCCCACACCCCCACGGCGCCTCCTCAACGGACACGGCGCCGACCTCTCCGCGCGTGCGCCCTCCGGCTCCGTGCGGCCCCGATCCCGGAAGGACCCCGACTCCATGAACTCCCGCAAGCCGCGAGGCTCCGGACGCACCCCCGCCGCAGGCAAGCGCGGCGGCCCGTTCTCGGAGCGTGACTTCCAGCGCAACCTCGGCGCCCGCCGCGGCCCCGCCCGTCCGAAGGACGAGCCCGCCTTCGACGAGGACGCCGCCGAGCGCCGCGTCCGCTCCAGGCGCGGCAAGGGCGCCGGGGCCGCCCGCGCCAAGGCCCAGCACCTCGAGGAGATCCACGTGGAGGACGGCGAGCGCCTGCAGAAGGTGCTGGCCTCCGCCGGCGTGGCCTCCCGCCGCGTCTGCGAGGACCTCATCGCCGAGGGCCGCGTGGAGGTGGACGGCGTCGTCGTCACCGAGCCGGGCGTCCGCGTGGACCCGGTGCGCTCCCGCATCCAGGTCGACGGGATCTCGGTGCAGACCGACGTCACCAAGCAGTACTTCGTGTTCAACAAGCCCCGCGGCGTGATCTCCACGATGCTGGACCCGGAGGGGCGCCCCTCGATCGCCACTTACCTGAAGCCGGGCCAGGAGAACCTCTTCCACGTGGGCCGCCTCGACAACGAGACCGAGGGCCTGCTGATCCTCACCAACGACGGCGAGCTCGCCAACCGCCTCACCCACCCCTCGTGGGAGGTGCCCAAGACCTATCTGGTGCAGACCCGCGGCCCGCTGGCCAAGGGCGTGTCCAACCGCCTGCGGGAGGGCGTCGAGCTGGAGGACGGCCTCGCGAAGGTGGACTCCTTCAAGCTCGTGGACTCGACGCCGGGCCACGTGCTCGTCGAGGTCGTGCTGCACTCGGGCAAGAACCGGATCGTGCGCCGCATGTTCCAGGAGATCGGCCACCCCGTCGAGCGCCTCGTGCGCGTCAAGGTCGGCCCGATCCTCCTCGGCGACCAGAAGCAGGGCTCCGTGCGTGCCATGACGGCGCAGGAGCAGGGCCACCTCAAGGCCCTGGTGGACCTGTGATCCCGGCCGAGGGCGGCGCCGGCCCGGCCGGCCTCTCCGGCCCCGTGCTGGTCCGTGGCACCGGCCTGCTCGGCGCCTCGATCGGCCTGGGGCTGCGCGCCGCTGGCGCCGACGTCCTGCTGGACGACCCCTCGCCGACGGCGCTGGCCGTCGCCCGGGACATCGGCGCCGGCGCCGTCGTGGACCTCGACGACCCCGCGCTGGCCCCCGGCCTCGTGGTGGTCGGTGCGCCGCCGGACGTGACGGCCGCCGTCGTGGTGGACTCGCTGCGCCGCTGGCCGCACGCCGTGGTCACGGACATCGCCTCCATCAAGGGGGCGATCCTCGCCGAGGTGCGCGAGGCCGCGACGCGCGGGGACATCGCCCCGGGCGACGTCGCCCGGTACCTGCCCGGCCACCCCATGGCCGGCTCGGAGCGCTCCGGTCCCGTCGCCGCGCGCGGCACGCTGTTCACGGCGAGCCCCTGGGTGCTCTGCCCGGCCGCGGAGACGGATCCGGCCGCGCTCGCGGCGGGGGAGGCCCTGGCCCGCACCCTGCAGGCCACGGTGCACCGCATGTCCGCCGCGGACCACGACGCGTCCGTGGCCCTGATCTCCCACCTGCCGCAGATCGCCGCGTCCCTGGTGGCCTCCCGCCTCCAGGACGCCCCGGACCCCTCGCTGGCCCTGGCCGGCAACGGGCTGCGGGACACCACCCGCATCGCGGCCTCGGACCCGCACCTGTGGGTGCAGATCCTGGCCGGCAACGCGCCGCAGATCGTGCCCACGCTGCACGGGCTGCGAGAGGATCTGGACAGGCTCATCGGCACGCTCGAGGCGCCGTCCGCGCCCGGCGCACGGCTGGACGTCGCGCGGCTGATCGCGGAGGGCAACGCCGGACGCGCCCGGATCCCGGGCAAGCACGGCGCCCCGCCGCAGGCGTTCGCCCTGGTCACCGTGATCGTGGACGACACGCCGGGCCAGCTCGCCGCGCTGTTCGAGGAGATCGGGCGCGCGGGCGTGAACGTGGAGGACATCCGCCTCGACCACGCCTCCGGGTACCGGGTCGGCATGGTGGACGTCTCGGTGCTGCCGGGACGCAAGGACGAACTCGTGTCGGCGCTGACCGACGCCGGATGGAAGGTGGTCTGAGCCATGACCGAGCACACCCAGCACGACGACGCGGCGCGCCCCGCCCTGGTGGTGGCCGTGGACGGGCCCTCGGGCTCGGGCAAGTCCTCCGTGTCGAAGGCGGTGGCCCGTCGCCTCGGCGCGGCCTACCTGGACACGGGCGCCATGTACCGCGCGGTGGCCTGGCACGTCCTGGACTCCGGCGTGGACCTCGCCGACCCCGACGCGATCGCCGGCGCGGCCCGCGCCATGGACCTGCGCCAGTCCACGGACCCGGACGTCGAGTCCGTGGTCGTGGGCGGCACGGACGTGACGGACGCCATCCGCGAGGACCGTGTCACCGACGTCGTCTCCACCGTGGCCGTGGTGATCCCCGTGCGCGAGGAGCTGCAGCGCCGCCAGCGCGCGGCCATCGCCGGGGCCGGACGCATCGTCGCCGAGGGACGCGACATCACCACCGTGGTGGCCCCGGATGCGCACGCCCGTGTGCTGCTGACCGCCTCCGCCGAGGCCCGCATGGCCCGCCGTTCCGGCCAGCTGCAGCGTGCCGGCGCGGGGGAGCGGGACGCCGCCACCCTCGAGCGCCAGGTCTCCGGCCGCGACGCCCGGGACTCCGCCGTCTCCACGTTCGACCGCCCCGCCGAGGGCGTGGCGCTCGTGGACTCCACCGAGCTCGACTTCGAGCAGACCGTCGCGGCCGTGCTGGCCGCCGTGCAGGACCAGGCCGGCGTGGACGCCGTCCCGGGCCGCTGACCCGGAAGGACCGCCCCGATGACCGAGAACACCCCCCTGACGGAGGGCGAGGAGTACCAGCCCGCCGGTGAGGACCACCTGGCCGAGCGCCTGGCCGCCATCTCCGACGAGGAGGCCGACGCCCGCGCCGCCTCCCTGCGCGCCGGCCTCGGCGACTACGAGTTGGAGGAGGACGACGCCGCCCTCCTCGCCGACTGGGACGGGGACGACGAGTTCGACCTCGACCTGCCCGTGCCGCCCGTGCTCGCCATCGTCGGACGCCCCAACGTGGGCAAGTCGACCCTGGTCAACCGCATCATCGGCCGCCGCGAGGCCGTCGTCGAGGACGTGCCGGGCGTGACCCGCGACCGCGTCTCCTACGAGGCCGAGTGGAACGGCCGCGTGTTCACCGTGGTGGACACCGGCGGCTGGGAGCACGACGCCAAGGGCATCCACAAGCGCGTCGCCGACCAGGCCGAGCTGGCCGTGGACGTGGCCGACGCCGTCGTCTTCGTGGTGGACGCCACCGTGGGCATGACCGCGACGGACGAGGCGGTCGTGAACATGCTGCGCCGCAAGGACCGCCCGGTGATCGTGGCCGCCAACAAGGTGGACGACATGGTCCAGGAGGCCGACGCCGCCTCCCTGTGGTCCCTCGGCTTCGGCTACCCCTGGCCCGTCTCCGCGGTGCACGGGCGCGGCGTGGCGGACCTGCTGGACGCGGCCCTGGAGGAGCTGCCGGAGGAGTCGGCGCACGGCGGGCTCGTCCCGCGCGGCGGCCCCCGTCGGATCGCCCTCGTGGGCCGCCCGAACGTCGGCAAGTCCTCCCTGCTGAACAAGCTCGCCGGCGCGGACCGCGTGGTCGTGGACGACTACGCGGGCACCACCCGCGACCCGGTGGACGAGCTCGTGGAGCTCGGCGGGCGGCTGTGGCGCTTCGTGGACACCGCCGGCATCCGCCGTCGCCAGCACATGGCGCACGGCGCCGACTACTACGCCTCCCTGCGCACGGCGTCCGCCCTGGACCGCGCGGAGGTGGCCGTGGTGCTGCTGGAGGCCCCGAGCGTGATCTCGGAGCAGGACGTGCGCATCGTGCAGATGGCGCTGGAGTCCGGGCGCGCCCTCGTGCTGGCCTTCAACAAGTGGGACCAGATGGACGAGGACCGCCGCCCCCAGCTGGAGAAGGAGATCGAACGGGACCTGGCCCACGTGGCCTGGGCGCCGCGGGTGAACATCTCCGCGCTCACGGGCTGGCACAAGGACCGCCTGGTGCCCGCGCTGGACACGGCGCTGGAGTCCTGGGACCGCCGCATCCCCACGGGCAAGCTGAACGCGTTCCTGGGCGAGCTCGTGGCGGCGCACCCGCACCCCCTGCGGGGCGGCAAGCAGCCGCGCATCCTGTTCGCCACGCAGGCGTCCACGCGGCCGCCGACGTTCGTGCTGTTCACCACCGGGTTCCTCGACCCCGGCTACCGCCGGTTCATCGTGCGCCGCCTCCGGGAGACGTTCGGCTTCGAGGGGACGCCCATCGAGATCGGCATGCGCATCCGCGAGCGGCGCGGCCGCAAGCGCTGACGCGGCTCCCATGGTCGTCCCAGGCTGGCCCGCTAGCCTGGCCCTCATGACGACGACGCCCCGCGCCTCGCGCGCCTCCCGCCCCGCCGCGGCCCTGTTGACCCTGGCCGGTGCCACCCTGGCCCTGACCGGCTGCGCGGCCGGCCCGGACCAGGAGACCGCCGACGCGCTGGCGAGCGCCGACGAACGGATCGCGAGCGCCGAGGCGGAGATCGCGGACCTGAAGGACCGCATGGACCGGGTCCCCGACACGGCGGCCATGCAGAGTCAGGCCTCCGAGGCGGTGTCCAGCGCCGTGGCCCAGGCCACGGGGGCGGCCGGGTCGCTGGGCGCGGACGCCGCCCGGCGTGCCCAGGAGGCGGTCGACGGCGTGTCCGGGCTGCCGGACGCCGAGGCCGTGCAGCAGGTGGAGGACGGCGGCCGGGTGATCGTGGAGTACGCGCAGGACGCCCTCCCCAAGGACCCCGCCGAGCTGCAGGCCCGCCTGGACGAGGCCGCCGACGCGGTCCGCCGGCAGGTCCCGGACTCCGCCGGTGTGGAGTTCAAGGTGGGGGACCAGACCTTCACCTTCTGAGCCGCCTGGACTCGCCCCGGGAAGTGCCCCCGCGATGTCCGGACGGCACCTGCCCGCGTGATACGATCCGCGGGAAGCGCGGCGTCGCCTGTCATGCCCCTCGGGGCCAGACGGCCCAGACGTCGGTTGCGCGTGCGACCCGGTGACGGAACGTCCGCGCCCGGGGGGCTCTCGGTCGGGTCACCCTTGGTTCAGGGCGAGGGGTTCACGTTCACGAAGAGGGCGTGGGCCCCTTTCTCTTCGGCCCCGTCCCCCAGGCGGCCAGCCGGCGGGGGAGTCGATTCGCCCCGCGTCCCGGAATGGGGTATCATTGACGAGTGCTGAAACGCGGAACGCCGCGGATCGCCACGGGCTATGGCGCAGGTTGGTAGCGCGCTTGACTGGGGGTCAAGAGGTCGTGGGTTCAAATCCCGCTAGCCCGACCAGCAGCACGAGGGCCCCGGAACCTGTCGGTTCCGGGGCCCTCGTCGTCGTGGAACGGCTCGCCCCCGCCTCGCGGGCAGCGTGATCTGTGCCACGAATCGGTCGGACGGCGTCGTCCCGCCCGGGCCGGAGGCCCTGTGGATGGAATCATGCTCCGATGACCCACAGCCCAGACAGCGGCGCCTCCGTGGCGCCCGACGCAGACCTGGGCGCCGCGCAGGCGCCCGCTCCCGACTGGCACGGCCGCCGCTTCTTCGGCCAGCCCGGCCCGCTCGCCAACCTCTTCTCCGTGGAGATGTGGGAGCGCTTCTCCTACTACGGCATGCAGGCGATGCTCGTGTACTACATGTCCTGGACCGCCGAGCGCGGGGGCCTGGGCATCGACGAGGCCACCGCCACCGGCATCGTCGGCGCCTACGGCGGCATGGTGTACGTGTTCTGCATCCTCGGCGGCTGGATCGCCGACCGCCTCCTCGGCTCCGAGCGGACCATGTTCTTCTCGGCCGTCGGCATCATGCTCGGCCACATCGCCCTGGCCCTGGTCCCGGGCGTGCCCGGCCTCATCCTCGGCCTGGTCCTCGTCGCCGTCGGCTCCGGCGGCCTCAAGGCCAACGCCGCCAACCTCGTCGGCTCCCTCTACGCCAAGGGCGACCAGGCCCGTGACGCCGGGTTCTCGATCTTCTACATGGGCGTGAACCTCGGCGGCCTCGTCGGCCCGCTGCTCACCGGCTGGGCCCGTCAGACCTGGGGTTTCCACGTGGGCTTCGGCCTGGCCGCTGTCGGCATGGCCATCGGCCTCACCCAGTACGCGCTGACCCGCAAGAACCTGCCCTCCACCGTCCACGGCGTCCCGGACCCGCTGCCCCGCTCGCAGTACGGCCGCTGGGCACTGATCGGGCTGGCCGGCCTCGCCGTCGTCGCCGTCCTCCTCCTGACGGGCGTCGTCAACGTGGGCAACCTCGCCGACGCCGTCGTGGTGCTCGCCGCCCTCGCGGCGATCGCCATCTTCGCCGTGCTGCTGACGTCCTCCAAGGTCTCCGCGGAGGAGCGCTCGCGCGTGAAGGCGTTCATCCCGCTGTTCATCGGCACCGCCGTGTTCTTCGCGCTCTTCCAGCAGCAGTTCACCGTGGTGGCGCTCTACTCGGAGAACCGCCTGGACCGCACCCTGTTCGGCACCGAGATCCCCATGGAGTGGGTCAGCTCGATCAACCCGATCTTCATCATCGCGTTCGCCCCGGTGTTCGCCGCGCTGTGGACCCGCCTCGGCGACCGCCAGCCGTCCACGCCCGTGAAGTTCGCCCTCGGCATCCTGCTGATCGGCGCGGCCTTCCTCCTCTTCATTCCGGCCTCCGGCTTCCTGGCCGTGCCGCTGCTGTGGCTGACGCTCATCCTCTTCGTCATGACCATGGGCGAGCTGATGATCTCCCCGGTGGGCCTGTCCCTGTCCACGAAGGTGGCCCCCGCGGCCTTCCCCGTGCTGATGGTGGCCCTCTACAACCTGTCGGTGGCCCTGGGCACCGCGCTCGCCGGCTCGCTGGCCGGCTCCTACACCGCGGAGAACGAGGCCGGGTACTTCGGCGTGATCGGCGGCGTCACCATCGCCGTCGGCGTGGTCATGCTGCTGCTGGCCCCGGCCGTGCGCCGCGGCATGCGGGGCGTGCACTGAGCGCGCCTCGGTGGCGGAAGGCCCTCCTCCCTCGGTAGTCTGCGGGACAGACCATCCCCCCCCCACCCGACTGAAGGGGTTCGACCATGAGCAGCATTCCCGAGGGCTTGAAGTACTCCACCGATCACGAGTGGGCCCAGGACGCGGCCGAGCCCGGTGTCGTCCGCGTCGGCATCACCGACTTCGCGCAGGACGCGCTCGGCGACGTCGTGTACGTCGACCTGCCGTCGGTGGGCGACGAGGTGACCGCCGGCGCGGCCATCGGTGAGGTGGAGTCCACCAAGTCGGTCTCGGACATCATGGCCCCGGTCTCCGGCACCGTCACCGCCGTCAACGAGGAGCTCGACGGCGAGCCCGCCCTGGTGAACTCCGCCCCCTATGAGGGCGGCTGGCTCGTGGAGATCAAGCTGTCCGACCCCGCCGAGGTCGACGGCCTCCTCGACGCCGCCGGCTACGCCGCTCACGTCGGCTGACCCGCCTCCCTCCGCCCCTCCGCACCCGCGGCGGGGCGGAGCCGTATGAACCGCCGGCGACGGGGTCGGCGGCGTCGCGCGTGTCCGGGCCCCGGACGCGAGCCTCGTCCCGTTCCGCCTCGTCCCCCACCCCCGAGGAGACCCCCATGACGCAGCAGGAGCCCAGCCTCCACACGTCCTCCATCAGCCTCACCGACCTGGCCCCCGTCGCGGAGACCGGTCTGTCCCCGGAGGAGACCGCCGCCGTGCGCGCGCTCCCGGCCGGGGCGGCCCTGCTCGTCGCCCACGAGGGCCCCGACGCCGGCGCCCGCTTCCTCCTGGACACCCCCGTGGTGACCGTGGGGCGGCACCCGGAGTCCGACATCCTGCTCGACGACGTCACGGTCTCCCGGCGCCACGCGGAGTTCCGCGCCGTGGACGGCGGGCACGAACTCGTGGACCTGTCCTCGCTGAACGGGACCTACGTCAACAACGACCGCGTGGACCAGGTGCGCCTGCGCACCGGCATGCAGCTGCAGATCGGTCGCTACCGCCTGAGCTACCACGCCGCCGAGCCCGCCTGACCCGCGTGAGCGCCCCGCACGAGCCGTCCGCCGCCCCGCCACCCGCGGGCGCGGCGCTGGGCATCGGCGACCTCGTGGCCGCCCTGGAGCCCTCCTTCCCCGGTGTGAGCGCGTCCAAGGTGCGCTTCCTGGAGGACCGCGGCCTCGTGCGCCCCGAGCGGACGGCCGCGGGCTACCGCCGCTACCGGCCCGCGGATGTGGACCGGATCCGGCTGGTCCTCACGCTGCAGCGTGACCGCTTCCTGCCCCTCAAGGTCATCCGGGAGCACCTCGACGCCCTGGACCGCGGCGAGCGCCCCGAGGACCTGGGCGAGGCCCCCGCGGCCGCCCAGGAGGCCGTGCGGCTGGGGCACGGGATCGCGGACCCCGACCGCCGCTGGACGCGGGCCGAGCTGGCCCGGGAGGCTGAGGTGCCGGCTCCGCTCGTGGACGAGCTGGACCAGTACGCGCTGCTGCCGCGCGCGGAGGACGGCCTGCACCCGCCGGCGGCCCTCGGCGTCGTCCGGGCGGCGGGGCGCCTGGCGGCGCACGGGATCGAGCCCCGCCACCTGCGGCCCTTCCGCGCCGCGGCGGACCGCGAGTTGGGCCTGGTGCAGAGCGCCGTGGCCCCGCTGGCCACCCGCCGGGACGCCGGCACCCGGGAGCGCGCCGCCCGGACGGCGGAGGAGATCGCCACCGCCTGCCTCGCCCTGCACACCGCCCTCGTGCGCGCGGGACTGGAGAGCCTCGATGGCTGAGCCCCCCGAGCCTGCGGGCGACGTGCCCCTGACCGTCCTGGGCGTCCGGGTGGAGCTGCCCGAGCAGCAGCACGTCATCCTCCTCCTGGACCCGCCGGGGGAGATCGTCCTGCCGCTGTGGGTCGGCTCCCCGGAGGCGGCGGCCGCGGCGCTGGCCCTGGAGGGGGCCCCGAGCCCCCGGCCCGGCACCCACGCCCTGCTGCTGGCCGCCCTGGCCGCCGCGGGCTCGGGGCTGCGCGGCGTGCGGCTGACCCGGATCGAGGACGAGACCGTCCACGCCGCCCTGCTGCTCGACGGGGGAGCCGAGGTGGACGCCCGCGCCTCTGACGCCGTCGTGCTGGCGGTCCGCGCGCAGGTCCCGGTGCTCTGCGCCGCGGAGGTGATCGCGGCCGCGGGCATGGCGGCCCGCGACGCCGCGGCCGGGGACGAGGACGAGGTCGACGACTTCCGCGCCTTCCTCGACTCCGTGGACCCGGAGGACTTCGCCTGACCCCGCCGGGGCGCGACACGGAGGACCCCCCCGCCCTCGGGTTCGTTGACCCGCCGCCCGGCGCGCCGTACCGTCGTCCAGAAGGCCCCCGGCCGCACCCGGGCCGCCCACGCGCACCTCCACGGTCACCGGAGGGCGCGTGGACGACCCGCCAGCGGCCACCGCAGCGGGGCCGCCGACCAGGAAGGGTCTCCTCTGTGACACCTCATGCAGGTCCTGGTCTGCCCCTCGGCATCGACGGCAGACAGGGACGTCTCTTCGACGTCGACGCGCTCGCCCCCGGCGGCGACGTCGGCTACCGCGGCCCCACCGCGTGCAAGGCCGCCGGCATCACGTACCGGCAGCTCGACTACTGGGCCCGCACCGACCTCGTGGTGCCCACCGTGCGCGGAGCCTCCGGCTCCGGCACGCAGCGCCTCTACTCGTTCCGCGACATCCTCGTGCTCAAGGTGGTCAAGCGCCTGCTGGACACGGGCGTGTCCCTCCAGCAGATCCGCACCGCGGTGGCGCACCTGCGCGAGCGCGGCGTCGACGACCTGGCGCAGATCACCCTGATGAGCGACGGCGCCTCCGTGTACGAGTGCACGTCGCCGGACGAGGTCGTGGACCTCGTCCAGGGCGGCCAGGGCGTGTTCGGCATCGCCGTCGGCCGCGTCTGGCGCGAGGTCGAGGGCAGCCTCGCCGAGCTGCCCGGCGAGGTGCTCGGCGACGACCACGCACCCGAGGACGAGCTCTCTGCCCGCCGCCGCGCGCGGCGCCCCGCACGCACCGCGTCCTGAGCCGCGACGCCGACGCCCCTTCCCGCGCGGGAGGGGGCGTCGGCGCATGCGGGGTGACCCGTGCGCCGTCATAATGTGGCATACCTCACCAGGACCGCGTGAGCGGTGTGCCAGACTCGGGCCATGAGTCTTCCTCTGGATCCCGACACCACCCGCAACGGCGCGGGTCGTCCGGCGCACGCCGCGGCTCCCGTCTTCTCCAAGGTCCTCGTCGCCAACCGCGGCGAGATCGCCGTCCGCGCCTTCCGCGCCTGCCACGAGCTGGGGGCCCGCACCGTCGCGGTCTTCCCGCACGAGGACCGCAACTCCATCCACCGTCAGAAGGCGGACGAGGCCTACCGCATCGGCCAGGAGGGCCATCCCGTGCGGGCCTACCTGGACGTGGACGAGGTCCTCCGCGTGGCCAAGGACGTGGGCGCGGACGCCATCTACCCCGGCTACGGCTTCCTCTCGGAGAACGCCGGGCTCGCCCGTGCGGCCGCCGAGGCCGGCATCACCTTCGTCGGCCCGCCCGCGGACGTGCTGGAGCTGACCGGCAACAAGGTGGAGGCGCTGCGCGCGGCCAAGCGGGCCGGCATCCCGACCCTGAAGTCCTCCGACCCCAGCTCCGACGTCGAGTGGCTGCTGGGTCAGGCCGAGGAGATCGGCTTCCCCATCTTCGTCAAGGCCGTCGCCGGCGGCGGCGGGCGCGGCATGCGCCGCGTCGAGCGCCCCGAGGACCTGAAGGACTCCCTCGAGGCCGCCATGCGCGAGGCGGACACCGCCTTCGGCGACCCCACGGTGTTCCTGGAGCAGGCCGTGCTGCGCCCGCGGCACATCGAGGTACAGATCCTCGCCGACGCGGAGGGCAACGTGGTGCACCTCTTCGAGCGCGACTGCTCTCTACAGCGCCGCCACCAGAAGGTCATCGAGATGGCGCCCGCGCCGCACCTGGATGAGGAGATCCGCCAGGCCCTGCATCGGGACGCCGTCGCGTTCGCCAAGGAGATGGGCTACGTCAACGCGGGCACCGTCGAGTTCCTCGTGGACACCGCCGGCGAGCGCGCCGGCCAGCACGTGTTCATCGAGATGAACCCGCGCATCCAGGTCGAGCACACCGTGACCGAGGAGGTCACGGACGTCGACCTCGTCGCCGCGCAGCTGCGGATCGCCGCGGGCGCGACGCTGGAGGAGCTCGGCATCCGCCAGGAGGACCTGCACGTGCGGGGCTTCGCCATCCAGTGCCGCATCACCACCGAGGACCCGGCCAACGGGTTCCGCCCGGACACCGGCACCATCACCGCCTACCGCTCGGCGGGCGGCTCCGGCGTGCGCCTCGACGGCGGCACCATCTACGCCGGCGCCGAGATCAGCCCCCACTTCGACTCGATGCTGGTCAAGCTCACCTGCCGCGGCCGCGACTACGAGACGGCGGTGCGCCGCGTCCGGCGCGCCCTGGCAGAGTTCCGCGTGCGCGGCGTGACC
Organism: Micrococcus sp. ACRRV; assembly: GCF_022346985.1. Taxonomy (NCBI): domain Bacteria; kingdom Bacillati; phylum Actinomycetota; class Actinomycetes; order Micrococcales; family Micrococcaceae; genus Micrococcus; species Micrococcus sp. ACRRV. The sequence continues at coordinate 13,018 of NZ_JAKRNH010000006.1, read as the reverse complement.
ACGAACATCCCGTTCCTCATGAACGTGATGGACGACCCGCAGTTCGTGGCCGGGGACGTGGCCACGGACTTCATCGACAAGCACCCCGAGCTCGCGATGGTCAACCGCTCCCAGGACCGCGGCTCCAAGGCGCTGCAGTACCTGGCGGACGTGACCGTGAACAAGCCGCACGGCGAGCGCGTGGACGGGATCGACCCCCGCGACCGCCTACCCGGGCATCCCTCGGACAAGCGCCACGAGCCGGACCGGTCCCCGTTCGACGGCCCGAGCCGCAACCCGGGCGCCGTCCCGCCGGCGGGCTGGCGCCAGGTCCTGGCGGAGCAGGGCCCCGAGGGCTTCGCCCGCACCCTGCGCGAGCAGACCGCGCTGGCCGTCACGGACACCACCTTCCGCGACGCCCACCAGTCGCTGCTCGCCACTCGCGTGCGCACCCGCGACCTGCTCGCTGCCGCCCCGGCCGTGGCGCACACCCTGCCGGGCCTGCTCTCGGTCGAGGCCTGGGGCGGGGCGACCTACGACGTCGCCCTGCGCTTCCTGCACGAGGACCCCTGGCAGCGCCTGGAACTGCTGCGCGCCGAGCTGCCGAACATCCCGATCCAGATGCTGCTGCGCGGCCGCAACACCGTGGGCTACACCCCGTATCCCACGGAGGTGACCGACGCGTTCGTCCAGGAGGCCGCCGCCACCGGCGTGGACGTGTTCCGTATCTTCGACGCCCTCAACGACGTCGAGCAGATCATCCCCGCGATCGCCGCCGTGCGCGCCACCGGCACCGCCGTGGCCGAGGCCGCGCTCTGCTACACGGGCAACATGACGGACCCGGCAGAGGAGCTCTACACGCTGGAGTACTACCTCGGCCTCGCCCGTCGCATGGTCGACGCCGGCGCCCATGTGCTGGCGATCAAGGACATGGCGGGCCTGCTGCGCCCCGCCGCGGCCAAGGAGCTCGTGGGCGCCCTGCGCGCCGAGTTCGACCTGCCCGTGCACCTGCACACCCACGACACCGCGGGCGGCCAGCTGGCCACCCTCCTGGCCGCCTCCGAGGCCGGCGTGGACGCGGTCGACGTCGCCGTCGCCTCGATGGCCGGCACCACGAGCCAGGCGCCCATGTCCGCCCTGGTGGCCGCGCTCGAGCACACGGAGCGGGACACGGGCCTCACCCTCGAGGCCGCCGCCGCCATGGAGCCCTACTGGGAGTCCGTGCGTGCCATCTACGCGCCGTTCGAGGCGGGCCTGAAGGCCCCCACGGGTCGCGTGTACCAGCACGAGATCCCCGGCGGCCAGCTGTCCAACCTCCGCACCCAGGCCATCGCGCTGGGGCTGGGGGAGCGGTTCGAGCAGGTCGAGGCCATGTACGCCGCCGCGGACGACATCCTCGGCCACCTCGTGAAGGTGACCCCGTCCTCCAAGGTCGTCGGCGACCTCGCCCTGCAGCTGGTGGGCGGCGGCGTGGACCCGGACCAGTTCCGGGAGCGCCCCGAGGACTTCGACATCCCGGACTCGGTCGTCGGCTTCCTGCGCGGGGAGCTGGGCGACCCGCCCGGCGGCTGGCCCGAGCCCTTCCGCACCCGCGCCCTGAAGGGCCGCCGCGAGGGCTCCGGCATGGTCCAGGTCTCGGAGGAGGACGCCGCCGCCCTCGCCGAGGCCGGCCAGGGCCGGCGCGACGTGCTCAACCGCCTCCTGTTCCCCGGCCCGACGAAGGAGTACGAGGCGCACCGCGAGGAGTTCGGCGACATCTCCACCCTGCACACCCGCGACTTCCTCTACGGGCTCGTGCCCGGGCGGGAGCACGTGGTCTCGCTGGGTCGCGGCGTGCGCCTGATCGCCACGCTCCAGTCCGTCTCCGAGCCGGATGAGAAGGGCATGCGCACCGCCATGCTCACCCTCAACGGCCAGCTCCGGCAGATCCAGGTCCGGGACCGCTCCGTGGAGTCCTCCGTCCGCCAGGCGGAGAAGGCCGACGCCGCGGTCCCCGGCCAGGTGCCCGCGCCGTTCGCCGGCTCGGTGACCGTGCAGGCCGCCGTGGGCGACGTCGTCGAGCAGGGCGCGCCCGTGGCGACCATCGAGGCCATGAAGATGGAGGCGGCCATCACCGCCCCCGTCTCGGGCACCGTGACCCGTGTGGTGACCCAGGGCGTCACCCCCGTCCAGGGCGGGGACCTGCTGCTCGTCATCGAGTGAGCCCGGACCCGGCGGCGAGTTCCGCCGGGGACGAAGCGGACGGCCCGGACGCCCCTCGCGTCCGGGCCGTCTCCTATGCTGACGCCATGGCCACCACCGAGCGCTTCGACCTGATCATCCTCGGCTCCGGTTCCGGGAACTCCCTCGTCACGGACCACTGGGAGGGGCGGCGCGTCGCCATCGTGGACGCCGGCGTGTTCGGCGGCACCTGCCTCAACGTGGGCTGCATCCCCACGAAGATGTACGCCTACCCGGCGCAGCTGGCCGCCTCGGGGGCCGAGGCCGAGCGCCTCGGCGTGGGCCTGGACTTCACCGGCGCCGACTTCGAGGGCATCCGGGACCGCATCTTCGGCCGGATCGACGCGATCAGCGAGGGCGGTCTGCGCTACCGGCGGGACCAGCTCGAGCACACCGAGGTCGTCGCGGAGGAGGCCTGGTTCTCCGGCCCCAAGGAGCTGACGACGGCGTCCGGCCGCGTCCTGGCCGGCGAGCAGGTCGTGGTGGCCGCCGGCTCCCGCCCGACCGTGCCGGACGTCCCCGGCGTCGGCCTGCCCTCCGTGCACACCTCGGACACGATCATGCGCCTGCCCCGGCAGCCGAAGCGTCTCGTCATCCTGGGCGGCGGGTACATCGCCTCCGAGTTCGCGGCCATCTTCTCCGGACTCGGCACCGAGGTCGTGCAGGTCAACCGCGGCGCCCGGCTGCTCAAGGCCCACGACTCCTCGATCTCGACCCGCTTCACCGCGCTCGCGGCCCGGCAGTGGGACGTGCGCACCGGCTGGACCCTCGCCGGCGTCGAGCCCGTGGGGGATCAGCGGCGGGCCGACGAGGGGTGGGTGCGGGTGCGCCTCGACGCCGTCGAGGGCCAGGAGCAGATGGGCGAGCGGGAGGAGGCCCTCGAGGCCGACGCCGTGCTGCTCGCGGTCGGCCGCACCCCGAACACGGACCGGCTCCGCCCCGAGGCGGCCGGGCTCGACGTCACGGCGGCCGGCGTCCTGGCGGTCGACGAGCACCAGCGGGTGCTCTCCTCCGGAGTGCCCGTGGAGGGCGTGTACGCGCTGGGGGACGTGGCCAACGCCTGGCAGCTCAAGCACGTCGCGAACCACGAGGCCCGCGTCGTCGCCCACAACCTGGAGCACCCGGAGGACCTCCGCGCGAACACCCTGGGGCCGGTGCCCGCCGCGGTGTTCACCCGGCCGCAGATCGCCTCCGTCGGTCTGACGCAGGACGAGGCCCGCGAGCTGCTCGGCGAGGACGCGGTGACCGTCAAGGAGCAGGCCTTCGGTGACGTCGCCTACGGCTGGGCCATGGAGGACGCCGAGGGCGTGTGCACGATCGTCGCGGAACGGGCCACCGGGCGGATCCTCGGCGCCCACCTCATGGGCCACGACGCCGCGAACCTCATCCAGCCGCTCGTGACCGCGATGTCCTTCGGCATCGACGCCCACCGCCTGGCCCGCGGCCAGTACTGGCCGCACCCGGCACTGACCGAGGTCGTGGAGAACGCCCTCCTCGGCCTCGACGTCCCCGACTCCGGCCTGCTCTGAGGCCGCCGGCCCCGGGCACGGGGCCCGGGGCCGGCCCTGATCCGTCCGCTCAGCCGCGGGCGGGGCCGGCGCCGTAGATCTCGTCCAGCACGGGCTGGAAGTCCTTGAGGATGGCCGTGCGGCGCATCTTCAGCGACGGGGTCATGTGCCCCTCGTCCGCGGAGAAGTCCCGGTCCAGGATCCGGAACTCGCGGATGCCCTCGGCGCGCGAGACCGTGTCGTTCGCCCGGTCCACGGCCTTCTGCACGTGGGCGATCACCTGGGGCTCGCGGGCGGCCTCGGCCATGGAGATCTGCGGGTCCAGGCCGTGGGCGCTCGCCCAGGAGGGGAGCGTGTCGGCGTCGAGGGTGACGATGGCGGCGACGAACGGCTTGGCCTCGCCGACCACCATGACCTGGGAGACCAGGGCGTCCGAGCGGATCGCATCCTCCAGCTGGGCCGGCGCCACGTTCTTCCCGCCCGCGGTGACGATGATCTCCTTCTTGCGCCCCGTGATCTTCAGGAAGCCGTCGTCGTCCAGCTCGCCGAGGTCGCCCGTGCGGAACCAGCCGTCCTCGGTGAAGGCCTCCGCGTTCGCCTCGGGCCGGTTGCGGTAGCCGCGGAACAGCGACGTGCCGCGGGTGAGGATCTCGCCGTCGTCGTCGATCCGGACCTCGTTGCCGCCCAGCGGCTGGCCCACACGCCCGATCTTGAGCTTGCCGGGTCGACCCACGGTGATGGGGGCCGTGGTCTCCGTCAGGCCGTAGCCCTCGAGGATGGTCACACCGACGCCGCGGAAGAAGTGCGCGAGGTCGGGGGAGAGGGGGCCGCCGCCGGAGACGGCGTACTTGAGGTGCCCGCCCATCGCCTCCCGGATCCGGCGGTAGAGCAGGGCCGAGTAGAACGCGCGCTGCAGCCGCAGGGGCGCCGTCATCCGGCCCTCCTCGAGCGCCCGGGACCAGCGGACCGCGACGTCGGCGCCGCGCCGGAAGATCTTCTCCTTGCCGCCCGCCTGGGCCTTGAGCAGGGAGGCGTTGTAGATCTTCTCGAACACGCGCGGCACGGCCAGCAGGAACGTCGGGTGGTACGTGTCCATCGACGTGGCCAGTCGGGAGAGGTCCGGGACGTGGCCGCACCGCGCGCCGGCGGCCACGGTGAGCACGGAGACGAACCGGGCGAACACGTGGGCCAGCGGGATGAACAGCAGGGTCGAGGCGCCCTCGTCGACGACCTCCCCGAGCGAGGAGCGGAGCGTCTGGTTCACGAGCTCGGCGAAGTTCCCGTGCGTCAGCTCGCACCCCTTCGGGCGGCCCGTGGTGCCGGAGGTGTAGATGATCGTCGCGAGGGACTCGAGGGTGACGCCCGCCCGGCGGGCGTCGAGCTCGTCCGCTGGAACGTCGGCCCCAGCGTCCGTCAGGCGGTCCAGTCCGGCCCCGGGCACGCCGCCGTCCTCGTCCATCACCCACAGGCCCTTCAGCTCGGGCAGGCCCTCGCGATGGACGGCGTCGGACACGGACTTGGCGCGGGCGGGGGTGTCGGCGATCGCGGCACCGACCCCGGCGTCCTCGAAGATCCAGGCGATCTGCGAGGCGGAGGACGTCTCGTAGACGGGCACGGTCACGGCGCCGGCGGTCCAGATCGCGAAGTCCGCGAGGGTCCACTCGAGACGGGTGGCTGAGACGATCGCCACGCGGTCGCCGGGGCCCACCCCGGCGGCCACGAGGCCCTGGGCCAGGGCGCGGACGCGGTCCCACGCCGCGGCCGCCGTGACGTCGTCCCATGAGTCGTCCTCGCGGGGGACCGCGAACAGGGCCCGCTCCGGGTGCTGGACGGCCTGGTCGCGCAGGAAGTCGGTGATGGCCGCGTCGGGGCTCAGGCGGGGCAGGTACGGCTCGCTGATCTGGCGCATGGTCCTCCGGGGGATAGGGGGCGGCGGTGCACACGACCGCCGCCGTGGTGACACGGATCACCTGAACAGTACCCGAGTCACGGCGTCACGGGCGGCATCGGCGGAGCATCGACGGATGCGAGCATGGCCGGATGCACCGCACCCCTCCCGCCCCTCCCGCCCCGTCCGCGTCCCCGCGGCGTCTGCTGGGTGTGGACCTCGGCGGCACCGCCGCCAAGGCCGGCGTCCTCGAGCTCGCCCGCGACGGCCGCGCCCGCATTCTGGCACGCTCCCGGGCGGCGCATGCCGGCGCCGACCCCGCGTCCGCGGTGACCCGCGCCGCCGCCGACGCGCTCTCCCGGGCGGGTGTCCGCGTGCCGGACGGGGCCGGGTTCGCGTGCGCGGCGTGGCTGGATCCCGCCACCGGACGGGCCCGGGCAAGCCCCCACCTGCCCTCCCTGGTCGGCATCCGCCCCGCGGCCCTGTTGACCCCCGTGCTGGAAGCAGCGGGAGCGGCCGGGCACGGGCTCGTCCCGGTGGCGTTGAACGACGCCGACGCCGCCGCTCTGGCGGAGTCCGGCCTCGGCGCCGCCCGCCCGGCGCCCGGCGACCTCCCGGGAGCCCCGACGCTGTTCGTCGCGCTCGGCACCGGGGTCGGCGGCGCGGTGATCGTGGACGGCGCCGTGCTGCCCGGGGCGCGCGGCATGCACGGCGAGGCGGGGCACATCTGCGTCGACCCGGACGGGCCGGCGTGCCCCTGCGGGGCGCGGGGCTGCTGGGAGCTCTACGCCTCCGCCTCCGCGCTCGCGCGGACGCTGCCCGGGCGGCCGATCGCCGACGTGCTCGAGGCGGCCGTCGCGGGCCCCGGTCCGGAGCGGGACGCCGTCCTGGACGCGGGGGAGTGGCTCGGGCGCGGTCTCGCCCCGGCGGTCTGTCTGCTCGACCCGGTCCGCGTCGTGGTGGGCGGAGGCCTGATGGCGGCCGGGGAGCTGCTGCTGCCCACGGCCCGGGCGGCCCTGCGGCGGGCCCTGCCGACCGCCGCCGCGGACCGGCCGCCGGAGCTCGTCGCGGCCGCCCTGGGCAACGACGCCGGGTGGATCGGCGCCGCCCTCGCCGACGGCGCCCGGGTCTGAGACCGGTCCGGGCAGGCATGCCCCCGCCGCTCAGCGGGCCATCGGTTCCCCCGCTCAGCGGGCGGCGGCGGCCACCGCGTCCCGGCTGCGGGCGACCAGCAGCGGCAGGTCACGGTCGAGGGTGGCGACGTGCCGGCTGTGGAGCAGGCGGACCACCTCGACCGGCGCGGCCGTCAGCCCGCGCAGCAGGGTGTGGTGGCTGCGCTCCGGCACCACGGCGTCCTCGGCGGACCGGAACACCGTCACCGGCGCCGTGATCCGACCCAGTCCCCGGCGCGCGGCGGTCTGGATGCGCCCCACCTGGGCGACGCCGGCCACGGGCGCCCGCTCGTAGGCGAGCTCCCGCGCGTCGGGGTCCGCGATGTCCCCCGCGATCGACGGGACCGAGGGCACGACGTGGCGCAGCAGCGGCGCCGCGACGGCGAGCGGGCTGCCGAAGCGCAGCGCCGGGTTCACCACGAGCACCCCGGCCACGTCGCGGTGCGCCGCCGCGTCCAGGGCCAGGGCGCCGCCCATCGAGATGCCTGCGACGACGACACGCCGATGCGTGGCCAGCGCCGCGTCGACGGCGTCTCGCACGGCGGCGCGCAGCTCGTCCGCGTCGGTGGTCCCGAGGTCCTCCCAGCGGGTGCCGTGCCCCGGCAGCAGCGGCACATGGACGGCCGCGCCCCCGGCGGCGACGCCCTCGGCCCAGGCGCGCACGGAGTCCGGTCCGGAGGTGAACCCGTGGAGCATGACCACCGCGACCCCCGGCAGGGAGGTCGCCGGCAGCCGGAAGGGACGCTGGGCGGGGTCGACGCCCGGCGCGGGGCGGCGGTCGGGCGCGGCGGGGCGAAGGCGCGTCATGCGCACAGTGTAGGGCCGCCTGCCTAGGATGGACGGGCACCCGCCGCTACGAGAAGAGGTCCCCGCCGTGTCCGCGTTCTACTGGTCCGCCAAGACGTTCGTGGTGGCCCCCGCCACCCGGCTCCTGTTCCGCCCGTGGGTGAAGGGCCTGTCCCACGTCCCGGCCGAGGGGCCGGCGATCCTCGCGAGCAACCACCTCTCCGTGTCCGACTCCGTGTTCATGCCCGCGATGCTGGACCGGCAGGTGCACTTCCTGGCCAAGCAGGAGTACTTCACGGGCCGCGGCGCCAAGGGCTGGGCCACGAAGAAGTTCTTCGAGGCCACCAACCAACTGCCCATGGACCGCTCCGGCGGCGCCGCGTCCCTGCGCTCGCTCGAGGCCGGGCTGGAGTGCCTCCGCGAGGGCAAGCTGCTCGGCATCTACCCGGAGGGCACCCGCAGCCCCGACGGCCGCCTGCACCGCGGCAAGATCGGCGTCGCCAAGCTGGCGCTCGCCTCCGGCGCGCCCGTCGTGCCGATCGCCATGATCGGCACGGACCGCGTCCAGCCCATCGGCCGCATCCTGCCCACCCTGCGCCGGCTGGGCATGATCTTCGGTGAGCCCCTGGACTTCTCCCACCTGCAGGGCCGGGAGGGGGACCACCGGGCCCTGCGCCAGGTGACCGACGAGATCATGGAGGCCATCCGCCGCCTCTCCGGGCAGGACTACGTGGACGTCTACGCGGCGGACGTGAAGTCCGGCCGCGTGGCGGTGCCGCCCCGCGCCGGCCGCGACTGACGCCCGCCGCCCCCGTCCCTGCGGGGCCTGGACGTCGCCGTCTCAGAGAGCGGACCGTGGGCGTCATGCGTCCGGGGACCCCCGCCCCGGCCCCTAGGGTGGTGGCATGCATGAGGACCCCCGCGACCAGATCATGGCCTTCGGCACCGCCATCTCCGAGGGGGCCGCTCCGGACCCCGCCCTCGACGCGTGGCGCGAGCTGCCGATCAAGCAGGCGCCCACCTGGGCCGATGAGGACGACTTCCGTGCCGCCGTCGCGGAGCTGAGCCAGGTCCCGCCGCTCGTCTTCGCCGGCGAGGTGGACGTGCTGCGCACCCGCCTGGCCGACGTGGCCCGCGGCCAGGCCTTCCTGCTGCAGGGCGGCGACTGCGCCGAGACCTTCGCGGGCTCCACCGCCAACCGCATCTCCGCCCGCGTGAAGACGATCCTGCAGATGGCCGCCGTCCTCACCTACGGCGCGTCCATGCCGGTCGTGAAGATGGGCCGGATCGCCGGCCAGTACGCCAAGCCGCGCTCCTCGGACACCGAGACCCGCGACGGCGTCACGCTGCCGAGCTTCCGCGGCGAGATCGTCAACGGGTTCGAGTTCACGGAGGAGGCCCGCCGCCACGACGCGCGGCGCATGGTGACGGCGTACCACACGGCCTCGTCCACGCTGAACCTGGTCCGCGCGTTCACGCAGGGCGGCTTCGCGGACCTGCGCAGCGTGCACCAGTGGAACCGCGGCTTCATGGAGAACCCGGCCTACGCCCAGTACGAGCAGATCGCCGCCGAGATCGACCGAGCGGTCCGCTTCATGGACGCCGCCGGCGCCGACTTCGAGGCCATGCGCCGCACCGAGTTCTACGCGGCCCACGAGGCGCTGCTGCTCGACTACGAGCGAGCCCTGACGCGCCTGGACTCCCGCACGGGTCTGCCCTACGCCACCAGCGCCCACTTCCTGTGGATCGGCGAGCGCACCCGCGACGTGGACGGCGCCCACGTCGACTTCCTCTCCCGCGTCCGGAACCCCATCGGCGTGAAGCTCGGTCCGACCACCACCGTGGACGACGTCCGCGCGCTGGCCGACAGGCTGGACCCGGAGCGCGAGCCCGGCCGCCTCACCTTCATCACCCGCATGGGAGCGGACAAGGTCCGCGACGTGCTGCCGGGCATCGTCGCCGGCGTGCGCGACGAGGGCCTGCAACCGGTGTGGGTCACGGACCCGATGCACGGCAACACCGTCACCGCCGCCAACGGCTACAAGACCCGCCGCTTCGAGGACGTCATGGACGAGCTCACGGGCTTCTTCGAGGTGCACCGCGAGCTCGGCACCCACCCCGGCGGCATGCACGTGGAGCTCACGGGCGACGACGTGGCCGAGTGCCTCGGCGGCTCGGACCCCGTGGACGAGGCCGACTTCGACGAGCACTACGAGACGCTCTGCGATCCGCGCCTGAACCACCAGCAGTCGCTGGAGCTGGCGTTCAAGGTCACGGACGCCCTCGCCCACCCGCACCAGGACTGACAGGGAGGTGGAGCGACGACGGGGCCGGGGGAGCGATCCCCCGGCCCCGTCGGCCGTCCGGACTCCCGCGCCGGTCAGAGGGTCCAGAGCTGGACGCTGGCGCCCTCGGGGAGGACGGTGCCGGCCGGCGTGCCCTGGCGCAGGACGCGCGCCGCGTCCCCGGACGGGCCGGGCAGGGGCAGGGTCCGCACGTCGGGGACGAACCCGAGGTCCGCGAGCCGCGTGCGGGCCTCGCCGACGGTGAGCCCGCCGAGGTCGGGGAGCGGATGCGTTGCCGGGCCGGTGGAGAGGACGACGGCCACCTCGTCGCCGGGCGTCATCTCCGCGCCCGCCTCCGGGCTCTGGCTCACCACGACGCCCGCGGGGACCGCACGGTCCGCCACGCGGTCGGCGACGACGACGCCCACCCGGCCGTCCTCGGCCACCGCATGGGCGTCCGTCACCGTCAGCCCGGCGAGGTCGGGGGCGGGCACCGGCGCCGGGCCGTCGGAGACGGTCAGCCGGACGGGCCCGCCCGCATCGACCGTGCTGCCGGCGGCGGGGGAGACGTCGAGCACCACGCCGTCGGAGAAGCGCTCGTCGTGCCGGGACACGACGGCGGAGGTGAGTCCCGCCTCCGCGAGTCGGGCGGTGGCCTCCTGCTGCTCGAGGCCCCGCAGGGGCGGCACCACCACGCCGGCCGGACCGGAGATCCCGCCGGAGCCCAGGATCCAGCCGAGCAGCAGCGCCATGCCGGCCAGGAGCAGCGTGACGGCCGCTCCGACCGCCACCGTGCGCCCCATGCCGGCCCCCAGCACGACCTCCGGGGTGCGGGCCGCCCGGCGCCGCTGGCGGGCCGACGCGGGTCGCGGGGCCGCCGGGGCCGGGCGCGGAGCCTCCGGGACCGCGGACGAGAGGCCGGATGAGGGGCTGGCCGCGGTCGCGGGTGTGGGCACGGGCTCCGCGCGACGGGGCTCGGGGCGGCGCTGCTCGAGACGGGCGGTCGCGTCGGCGGCGTCCGGCACGGGCACGGTGGGCACCGTCGGCGACACCGCGAGGGCGACGGTGGGGGCGGCGTCGGCCGCAGGGGCCTCGTCGGCGGGCGCGGTCTCCGGGAGGAGCGCGGCCACGCGGCGGAGTTCGGGCAGCAGGGCCGCCGCGTCATCGGGCCGGTCCGCGGGCCTGGGCTCCGTGCACCAGAGGACGATGTCGTCCAGCGCCTCGGGCAGGCCCGGACGCACCGATGAGGGGACCGGGACGCGCTCGTGCACGTGGCGGTAGGCCACCTGCAGCGGCGTGGCCGCGGTGAACGGCTGGGTGCCCGTGAGCAGCTCGAAGAGCATGATCCCGACCCCGTACACGTCCGCCCGGGCGTCCCCGCCGGTCCCGGAGATCAGCTCGGGGGCGAGGTAGGCGGGCGTGCCGAAGACCGTCTGGCCTGCAGAGGTGTGGCCCGTCGCCGCGCGGGAGAGCCCGAAGTCCGCCACCGTGATCCGGCCGTCGGTGCGCACGAGGACGTTCTCCGGCTTGACGTCGCGGTGCACGAGCCCGGCGCGGTGGGCGGCCGCGAGCCCCTCGACGACCGGCTCCAGGAGCGCGACCGCCCGCCGCGGGGCGACGGGGGCCTCCTCCCGGATCACCGCGCGCAGGGTCCGCCCCGGCACGTGCTCCATGACGAGGTAGGCCAGCACGTCGCCGGCCTCGTCCGCGGTGTGCCCCTGGTCGAGCACCGCGACCACGTGGGGGTGCGAGATCCGCGCGGCCGTCTTCGCCTCGCGCTCGAAGCGCCCGACGAGCGCGGGGTCCTCCGCGAGGTGCGGGTGCATGACCTTGAGGGCCACCTCCCGGTCCAGCCGGTGGTCCAGCGCGCGATACACGGTGGACATGCCGCCGCGCGCCACGCGGTCGAGGACCTCGTAGCGCCCGTCCACGAGGTCCCCGATCAGGGGATCACGGCGCGTGCTGCTCATGCCCTCCAGGGTAGATGACCCGCCGGTGCGCCCGTCGGGAGACCCCGCGCCCCGGTCAGAACATCGCGGCGGCGGCCTTCACACGCGCCACGTAGTTCCGGGCCTCCTGCTGCTTGACCGGGTCGTCCGACCCGCCGAGGCCGGTGAAGTAGGCGCTGATGCCCTGGTCGACGGTGTCCGTGTGCTCCTGGAGGTACTTGATGAGCACGACGCCGGCGGTCACGTTGTCCCGCACGTCGAGGACGTTGAGCTCCCGGCCCACGAGCTGGGATGCGAACTCGCCCGTGATCGGGATGACCTGCATGGCGCCGATCGCGTTGCCGGGGGAGACGGAGGCGTGCTGGAAACGGGACTCCGTGTAGGCGTGGCCGAGGGCCAGGGCGGGGTCGACGCCGAGCTCGAGCGCCGTCTGCCGCACGAGTGCCTGGACCTCGGCCGGGGACGGCTGCGGGACGGCCTGCAGTGCCCGCAGGTTGTCGTTGGCCGAGGCGGTCACGTGAGGCGCGTAGGTGGTGCTGAGGAACGTGGAGCCCACGGGACCGTCGATGACGGGGGCCGGCTCGGTGCCGTCGGCGATCACGAGCACGTCGCCGGTGTGCAGCACGGACCGCCAGGTGAGGCCGTTGAGCTCGCGCAGGCGGGGGATCGACACCTCGACGCGCTGGGAGATCGACCACATCGAGTCGCCGTTCCGGACGGTGTAGGTGGTCGGGGCGGCCTGGCGGACCGGCGCGGGGGCCGCGGCCACGGGCGTGGCGGGCGTCGTGGGCCGCGCCGGCGCCTCGGTCAGGAGGATCTGGCCGGGGTGCAGCATCGAGCGCGCGCCGAGGCCGTTGATCCGCTGGAGGACGGCGGCGTCGACGCCGGCGCGGCGGGACACCTGCCACCAGCCCTCGCCGCGCTCGACCTCCACGGTGCCGGGGGCGGCCGCCGGCGCGGGGGCGCCGGTGAGGGCGAGGACCTGGCCCGTGTAGATGACGGAGTCCGCGCGGAGGCCGTTCAGGCGGAGCAGGTCGGAGAGCCGGACGCCCTCCGCCTCGGCGATGCGATAGGGGTTCTCGCCGGCGCGGACGGTGTGGGTGCGCGGCGCGGCGTGGGCGGCCTCGGCGGCCTGCGCGGCCACGGGCAGCGCCCCCGTCATCAGGAGCGGGACGACGCCGCCGGCGACGAGGCCGAGCGAGCGGCGTGCGGTGGTCGCGGAGGCGCGGGG